>DATBNI010000566.1:0-1944 GCA_036554425.1 Psychromonas sp. | reverse complement strand
TCAGATAAATCAGGCAAAGCATCAATAGGGGTATTTTTAAGAGAAAATAAACCCGCGCCGACGAGAATGGCACTGGCAAGCAAGACAAAAAATCTGTTCGCAACAGACCAACGTATAATTGATTCAATCATGACTATTCTCCCAACTCCATTCCTGAATGATCAGCTTGATGTGTTGTGTTAGAAACATCATCTGTGGTTTTGGGATTGTGTATATTTACCACTTTGACCGCGCCATCTGATGTTTTTTCTAATTCAATATGAAGCACAGCACCAACGGTAAATACAGAGAAATCCACACTGTCATCAACAGTAAAGTCCATGGTCATTTGTGGCCATTCCCATTCATTGACAGCTTGATGGTCCACATTAATCATTCGATGTGCAGCCATTAAACCATTTACTTTTGCCTCTACCCAAGCGGTTTCTGATGTGATGGCTTGAATATTTTCTTGCTCATCTTCTGGTGCTGTCATACGTTTAAGATCAGAGGTTTTATTTGATTCAGAATCCAATAAAAATTGTGCAGACGAGACTACAATATCTCCCTCGTACAGTCCTGACTCTATTTGAATGCTGTCATCATCTAATCGCCCTAACGTTACCGCTACAGATTTATATTTACCTTCACCGAGGGCAAGTACAACTCGATCAGAGTTTCCTGTTCTAATAACAGCCTCCCTTGGTAACAGTAATACGTCCTCTTCACTTCGTGTTTTTATCGACACTTGAGCAAACATATTTGGCTTTAATGCCGCATTGGTATTATCGAAACGCAATCTCACTTTTAGCGTTCTTGTTTTACTGTCTAATGTCGGGTAGACATAATCGACTTTTCCTTGCCAAAATTGGCCTGGCAGGTAATCTAATTTCATTTCAACAGTTTGCCCAACTTTAACCATGTTTGCTTGACGTTCAAAAACTTCAGCTTCAACCCATACTTGTGATAATGAGCCAACTGAAAACATTGTCATACCCGGTTTAACAAACGATCCTTCCCGTATATTCAAATTATCAATAACACCACTTTGAGGGGCATAAAATGTAATATTTTGTTTGACCGTTCTATTCTTACGTAGCGCTTTAATCTCCGCGTTTGGTATTAATAGCGCTTTCAATCGTTCTTCAGATGCAGTAATCAAACGCTGATCTTTTCGATTTAAAGCTAATAACATTTCCTCTTGTGCATTAACTAAAGCTGGAGAGTAAATTGAATATATTGGTTGCCCTTTAACGACCGGATCACCAGAAGCTTTGACATAAAGTTCTTCAATCCATCCTTCAACTCTTGGATTAATATGAATAAGGTGGTCTTGATCATACTGGACATAACCCACTGTTTTAATATTATTTTGTAGTGCTCCTAAAGTGACTTGAGTTGTGCGAACACCCAGTTTATTAATCACAGCGGGTGAAATTGAAATTGCACCCGGTCCAAAATCTGTCGAGCCAGCTGCATCTTCGTACACTGGTATCATGTCCATACCCATGGGTGATTTCCCAGGTTTATCGCTACGAAAATTAGGATTCATAGGTGCGACCCAATATGATGGCTTAGCTTTTGCTTTGTCCTCTGAAACTACTTGATTCTGTGGTGTATATAGGATTGATGCACTAATACCAGTAAGAATACCGATAACTAATATGCTGATCATTTTCAAATTGCTGTTCATTTTACTTCTCCATCAACATAAGATTTATGTGAGATGCTAACTGGGCCCACTTTAGGGGTAAAAAAATAGTTCAATTGAACTTTAACTTTCTGTAAATCAACGTTAATGGCCAAAGCATCTAATTGAGTATTTAATTGAGCAATGAGGGAACGTACGACTTCAGCGAAATCACCCTTATCATTTGTGTAAGCCGTTAGCGACGCATCAGCTTGATCTTGCATTTGAGGTAATAAAAAATCGTTATAGAGTGTCTGACGTTGTTCCAATTTAAG
>DATBNI010000472.1:0-4235 GCA_036554425.1 Psychromonas sp. | reverse complement strand
ATTTTTTAGCTGTTAGGCTATGACTTACCGTATAAGAGCGGTCAATATTAAAGCGAATGATATGATAACAGTGAGTTTCAAACGATTAATGATAACATTTTTAGCCGTCAATGTTTTAGCTTGTACACCTATACCCTCGCAGAGTAAGGAACAATTAAGCGGGTATAAAGAGGTTGGAAAAGCTTCTTTTTATGCAAATAAGTTTCAAGGTAGGCTGACGGCCAGCGGTGCCATTTTTAATCAAAATGCAAAAACAGCGGCGCACAAAAAATTATCTTTTGGCACAAAAGTGAAAGTAACCAATTTAAAAAATAATAAAAGTGTTGTGGTTATAGTCAATGACAGAGGCCCTTTTGTAAAAGGGCGTATTATTGACCTGTCACGCTCCGCATTTAGTCTTATTGGTAATCCGGACTCAGGCGTGATTAAAGTGCGAATTGAAACTATTAAATAGTTCGTCCGCTTGGTAACTTATATTATTTAGGCCGACTGCTTAATCCTTGTAAAAGATTTTCATTTAAGAATCCCTCTTTGCTTAAATTAAAGGCAATAAATCCCTTAGGATCAATTTTTGTTTTAAGCTGGTATTTAATATCATCACCTGAATATTGACTTAGATAGGTTAATAATTTAAACAAATCAAATAGATTAACCGAGGTTTGTATTTCGACAGGGGTTTCACTGTAAGCCTTTAATGTGGGAATTTGACTGGATACACCGGATAAAATCTTTTTATCGTTAATATCCAGGTTCATTATCACGCCTTCAATTTCTAAATCTTGAGCATTCGGATTTAATACTAATAAGCGCACATTAAAACGCGGGGATAATCCCATCGCTGTTGCTGGCTCTATATTAATTAAACTAACTTCCAGTTCTTCTAATTGTTGTAAGTTAGTACATCCACTTAATCCAACAACACATAAGATTACAATAAACTTCCACACAGACATATCAGCGATTCCATTAAATTTGTGAATAAATAATAATAGGAAAACAATATAGATTGTGTTTTTCTATTATATCAGACAAGCTATTAACAATAGGTTGTGCTAAATGACATCCTATAGTGTATTTATAAATAAAAGTGAGTTCAAAAAATGTTGACCAAAATCCATGCTTTTTTAAATTCGATTCTAGAGCAAGAGACAGAAACACCTGCCTATGATGATACTATTGCCATTGTTTGTCTACTCTGTGAAGTGTCTAATGCAGATCAGACAATGCAGCCGGAAGAGGTCGCTGCAATAGAAAATTCATTATGCAAGCTGTTGTCGATTGATAAATGTAAAGCAAAAGAGCTAGTGGCGATCGGTAAAGAAAAAATACAATCCTCAAATTCACTGTTCGATTTCACCTCTAAATTAAGAGACTTAGACAGGCAATCGCGTATTAACTTAATAAGTGCAATGTGGAAAGTGGCTTATGCCGATAACCATCTGGATCCTATTGAAGAGGCGATTATTCGTAAGGTTGCTAAATTAATCTACGTTGAACACAGTCTGTTTATTCAAACCAAACTGGCAGTCACTGGATTATAAATATTCTCCTGCGGGCGATAATTTCTATTAATACCTATCCCGTCTAAGCAGAATTTCACCACACAAGTTGATTTTAGCTGCTTTGTGAGTGTTGCTGCTGTTTATCTGTACTGAGCCTCTGCTCGAATCGTATTATGGCTAAGGCACTATCTCTCTTAAGTTCTCTATAAAAAGCAGGTAATCTAGCCTGTTTTCGCAACGAAATTAAGAAGCAGTGGCTATCTTAATACCAATAACAATTCAATGCGTTAAGTGAAAAAAGTTTGATAAAGGAGAGCTGGTTCATGTTAATCTTATTTTTTCTTTCTTTCCTTTTATTTCCGAGAACATTATGGATTCAGCCTCCACAACCAAATTAAGTTTTTTACTGATCCTTATCCTAGGGGCTATCTCCGCACTCACCCCCCTTGCCATTGATATGTATTTACCGGCAATGCCGAGTATTGCCAGGGAGTTTGGGGTAAATGCCGGGGCCATTCAAATTACATTAACAGCCTATACTGCCGGATTTGCCATTGGTCAGCTGCTGCACGGTCCTTTATCTGATAGTTTTGGGCGTAAACCCGTGCTGCTTCTGGGCATGCTCTTCTTTGCGATTGCTGCTGCTATTATCGCAATGAGCGTGAGTATTGAGGCATTGATCTGGGGACGTGCTGCTCAAGGTTTTGCGGGCGCTGCCGCGGTGGTTGTGATACAAGCCATCGTCAGAGATATGTTTGCCAAAGAAGATTTTGCCCGTACTATGTCATTTATCATCCTGGTGATGACTATTGCCCCTTTGTTAGCGCCCTTAGTGGGTGGTTATCTGGCGGTCTGGTTTGGTTGGCGCTCTATTTTTTGGTTATTAGCCCTGATTGCATTTGCGGTGATCATAGCTTCTAGCCTGGCGATTCCTGAAACGCTAAAACCTGAAAATAAACAATCATTTAGTCTGCGCGCCTCAATACGTCATTTTTATACTTTGTTTACCACACCTCAGGCATTTGGGTTGATTTTTACGGGGGCTTTTTCATTTGCAGGTATGTTTGCATTTTTAACGGCTGGCTCTTTTATCTATATAGAATTATATGCTGTAGAGGTTGCCAATGTTGGTTATTTATTTGCTTTAAATATACTTTTAATGATGTTGATGACGACCTTTAACGGAAAATATGTAAAAAAATTGGGTTCGCATTATCTGCTTCGTTTGGGCTTAACTATCCAACTAGCCGCAAGCTTATTATTAGTGTTAGCGCAGCTTTTGGATTTAGGATTATGGGGAGTCGTTATACCCGTGATGTTATTTGTTAGTACTATTTCAACCGTGGGCAGTAATAGCATGGCATTATTATTAAATGAATACCCCGAAATGGCGGGGACGGTATCCTCGCTGGCAGGCTCCCTTAAGTTTGGCACGGGTGCATTGGTAGCCGCTGCCGTCTCTTTGTTACCCAGTGGCAGTGCTTGGTCTATGGTATTGATGATGGCGTTATGTGGATTGTTATCCATGACATTTTATACCTGCTTTGCAAAAGAGGTGGTATAAAAATCATTAAAAAACCTGACTGCAAAACAGCAATGCTTAATATCATCACATTAGTGAAAGCTGACTTTCCATTTAACGCTCCCAATATTAATATTTGCGGGGATACTTGTGTCGGCTGTCCTAAAAAATTAATTGAATTAGTAGAAACGGAAATAATGCACTGGGAGTCAGCAATTGAACGCGGGGAAATGCCAAGTTTTAACGAGATTTCTGGTTTTGCAAAATTATGCAAAAATGTGCGCAGAGGACTGGTGCGTAATGGTCTGCTTTCCTGACCCTTAGTGTCCTAGGACTTAAGTTTGTATTATATATTCATGACCTAATTCCATCATCCCCTTCAATAGAAAGGGGATGATTAAATTGTGTACGCGGACTTATATAGGCGTCTCTACCCGGTGGTAATACCTTTAAGTTTGTTACAAAAAATCATCAGGCACCTTCATCATAAAAATAATTGTTCGTATTTAAGTCTGAAAGCATTAGGCAAGCTCAATCTACAATAAATCCTGAAGCCGCGTGTTATTTTATCACTCCACGTTTAATAAGGGCTGCCCGTAATGCCTCAATGCGATCACGGTTAACACCAAAGTCGGAATATCCAAGACGTGAAGCTGAATAGACAGCGATTATACCTTTGTTTGCCCGTAGCTGTAATTTGAGATCATCAACAAATCCGAATACGGCACTTCGGCATTCAACCTGTAAGAAACTGTCTGTTTGTCGGACTATGCTGCTGCGGGGGAGCTGCAAAATGACCTCCTGCACAATAGGCCATGCCTGTTCGGCTGAGGTTGTCAGTTGAAAGGGTAAAATAAAGTGCTTTTTGTCGCTTGCATCGCTTGAAACACAATTTGGCGAAGTGGGGCAGGGATCGATACGCTCAATAACGCGGCTGCTCTGTGGTGGGTTTGTTTCACTGCAGGCACTGAGGCTTAAAATAAGACAAACTGTCAATAAAGCAAGAGCAGCTATTTTCATGTGTGTTTTGTCCTTATTAACAACTTGTTGTGAATTAAGCATTTTTTAATTTGGCAATATCATGGTGTGTTTCAAAAAAATCAACAATTGCATTGGCTTGTATCTGTTTGACCTGCGGCAAGCGTTTTATAAAATTTTTGAGTATGGCAAAAGAGCGGTCAAACTTTGTGTCCGGTGCTAATTTGTCGGCA
>DATBNI010000556.1:0-11724 GCA_036554425.1 Psychromonas sp. | reverse complement strand
TCGTTACGACTTCTAATTACGGCACAGCCGCGGGTATATAATAAAATCCGCGTAAAAAGGAAAACAGCTGCCAAGGAAAGGCGGCGGTAGATAAACAGCTTATAGGGATATAACCCAATGGATTGGGGGACTAATACTATTCAGAGCAGCCTCGGCTGCCCTTTCTTTTTATAGAAAACTAACTATTACCCGATCGGATCAAAACGCCTGTAAGCGTAATAATTCCCGCTTAAAGTTTGTACAAAAAACAGGCATAACCCTTTGACATTGATTGCTTTTTAAAAATAAAGAACTATATTTTGTAGGAGATTGACCATTAAAAAACGACGACATTGTGTCAATCAAACTGATTAAAAAACAATTTTAAAACAAACAATATACATAACACATTGTAATTAAACATATTGTTATCAACCTCTTGTTACATAAGCAATAAAGTTGTAGTTTTTATCATTAATTTTTGGAGATAAGAGCATATTATTAGTCCTGTAAGACCGAAGATAGTTTTACAGGAAGTAAAACATCTTAAAAGGATCCAGGGATAACAATAGCAAGCTGGTTGTTATGGATAGATAGGGAATATTTATCCGGTCAGGAAGACACAGGGACACTCCTAGCGTAAGGAGCTTATAAAACAGGATTGTTTTATATATCAGGATGATAAAAGGAACCACTGCAGGATGCAGTCAGGGACACTTTAGGGATAAAAGTGATTAATAATATTTGGGATGAGTATTATTAAGTCAGGATGACAAACAGGGACACCTCCCAAGGAAAGGGAGACGACAGATAAACAGGATAGTTTATCTGATATGGATATAAAATGGATGAAACCCAAAGGACTGGGGAAGTGGACGCCTAGGGTGGCAATAGTCAATAGGGATATACAGCAGGGAGCTTCGGCTGTCATGGATAAGACAGAGTGACTAGACTTAGGGCAGCTTCGGCTGCCCTTTACTTTGATTTACACCCTTCCAGCTTAGCTTGATTTACTCCCAAGCTGCTGCAAAAAACTCTCCTCTAATTTGTCATACTTAAAGACAAAACCAGCATCAAGTAACTTTTTAGGGTATACCCTGGTACTTGAAAGCAATAATTCCTTACCCATTTGCGCAAACAGCAGCTTAACCAGCAGCTCAGGCAAGGGGAACAAGCAGGGACGTCCTAACTGCTTTGCCAGCAGTTGACTAAATTCCTGATTAGTCACAGGGTTTGGAGAAACCAAATTTACAGGGCCTTGAATACTCTCATTTTCAATCACAAATAAAATAGCGCGGATCATATCGTTAATATCAATCCAGCTCATGATTTGCTGACCAGAGCCAATTTTCCCACCTAAACCCAGTTTAAAAGCCGGTAACATTTTCGCTAATGCCCCGCCCTTTTCACTGATAACGATCCCAGTGCGCAAATTCACTAATCTTGTGCCGGCTTCTTTAATCGCCTGGCTACTTTCTTCCCAGTCTAATGCTAATTGACTGACAAAATCAGCACCGGCAGCACTATTTTCATCAAGCTTTTCATCACCTCGATTGCCATAAAAACCAATTGCGGAAGCGCAGACAAAAAGTTTAGGGGCGGGCAGGACTTTTTTGAAATGATCAATAAGTAATTGGGTCGACAGGATGCGACTTGCTCGCAGTTTCTTTTTTTTGTCATCAGTCCATCGTCCGTTACCGATATTTTCACCCGCCAAATGAATAATCACATCGGGATTTTCAAAATCCTTAAGTGCAAGGTAGTGCTGCTCAATATTCCAATAAGGTTCCCCCGCCTGCTCGCTGCGCAATAATCTCCCGACCTGATAACCTTGCGATTTCAAAAGCGTGATTAAAGCCGTTCCAACCAGACCGGATGAACCGGTTAGCAACACTTTGCCCTTATTCATAATGACTCCAATTAATAATACCAATTTGATTAAATCAGATCTCACCGAGTGAGTAATTATACTAACTTTGTCTAACGTTATACGTAAACAGACGCTCAATGGATCAGCAAGTTAATGGCAGACTTGGTTTTAGTGTAGGTGGTTTAGTTATGTAATGATAAAATAATACCCAGCTATTTTATGACAGGTAATTTCCCAATGCTTTTGATGATCGATAATTATGACTCTTTTACTTACAATCTGGTGCAATATTTTGGCCAATTAAAGCAAGAGGTTATAGTAAAAAGAAATGATCAGGTAAGTTTACAGGAAATGACTGACTTAAATCCGGATCAGATAGTCATTTCGCCCGGCCCCTGTACACCCGATGCAGCCGGTATTTCATTAAAAACGATTGAACGTTTTGCGGGTAAAATTCCTATATTCGGGGTTTGTCTGGGGCATCAAAGTATCGGCCAGGTCTTTGGAGCAAAAGTAGTGCGCGCCAATAAAGTGATGCACGGTAAAAACTCATTGATTGAGCATGACGGTCAAGGGGTATTCAGGGGGTTAAATAACCCCTTGGATATCACCCGTTACCATAGCCTGGTGCTTGATCCTGGCAGTCTGCCCAGTTGCCTGGAGGTAACAGCAACTGTGCTTAACAGTGATCAAATAATGGCTATCCGTCATAAAACATTAGCGCTTGAAGGCGTACAATTCCACCCCGAAAGCATTATGTCTGCACAGGGTTTAAAACTGCTCAGCAATTTTATTGACCAATCACTTGGTTTCAAAAAATAAGTGCGTATATTAGCACCCATTATTTTAAGCCCTCATTTGGTGTTTTTATTTTAAAGGATTTTTTATGTCAAACTCACCCCTCACCCGCTCACTTTTCGATCAAATTATGGTGCCCAATTATGCCCCTTTAACAATGATCCCTGTTCGTGGAGAAGGCTCTCGTGTTTGGGATCAGGAAAATCGTGAATATATAGACCTAACTGGCGGCATTGCCGTTAATGCACTGGGCCATGCTCATCCGGAATTAGTGGCCGCATTAACTGAGCAGGCTAAAAAACTATGGCATGTCAGTAATTATTATACCAATGAACCTGCTTTACAATTAGCGCAGCAGATTATTGATAATACATTTGCCGAAAAAGTTTTTTTTGCAAATTCAGGGGCAGAAGCCAATGAAGCCGCGTTAAAATTAGCGCGTCGTTATGCATTTGATAATTACGATAAAGATAAAACTGAAATTATCGCCTTCCATCACGGCTTTCACGGGCGAACATTTTTTACTGTCAGTGCAGGAGGTCATGCTCCTTACTCCGATGGTTTCGGGCCAAAACCTGCAGATATAACACACCTTGATTACAATGACTTGAGCGCATTAGAAAATGCGATGTCCGATAAAACCTGTGCTGTTTTACTTGAGCCTCTGCAGGGTGAAGGCGGTGTTTTACCGATTGATAAATCCTTTGCTCAAGGTGTCCGAAAACTCTGTGATAAATATAATGCGCTAATGATTTTCGATGAAGTGCAAACGGGTATGGGCCGCACCGGTTCATTATTTGCCTACATGGCATTAGGCGTCACCCCGGATGTGCTTACCTCGGCAAAATCCTTAGGGGCAGGCTTCCCTATTTCAGCGATGCTGACCTTAGATAAATTTGCCGGCAGCCTGACGGTAGGAACACACGGCACGACTTTTGGCGGCAACCCGCTTGCTTGTGCCGTTGCCGGCAAGGCGTTTGAGTTAATTAACAGCGATGAAATTTTAAACGGGGTAACAGAAAAAGAGCGTTTAATACGTCATGCTCTGGAGAAAATTAACCAACAATATAATGTTTTTAAAGAGGTCCGTGGTGCGGGTTTATTACTGGGAGCCGTTTTAAATGACCAATACCAGGGCCGCGCAAAAGATTTACTGCTGGCAAGTGCCGATCAAGGTTTATTAGTACTGGCCGCAGGTGCCAGTGTGATCCGTTTCGCACCGGCACTCAATATCAGTGATCAAGAAATAGATCAGGCCATGGATAAATTTAAACAAGCAGTAAAAGCACTAATTAAATAATCGAATAACAAAAAATTGTCGCTAACTCTCCTGTATAGTTAGCGAATAAAAAATATATAAAAGTGGGAGCTCAAAAATGAGACGCGGATTAGAAATAGAATTTTGTCGAGTAACAGAGGCCGCTGCCCTAGCCGGCTATAAATGGTTAGGCCGAGGTGATAAAAACACAGCGGACGGCGCAGCGGTAGAAGCAATGCGTTTAACTTTCAACCAAATTGATATTGATGGTGAAATCGTTATCGGCGAAGGTGAAATTGATGAAGCCCCGATGCTTTATATTGGTGAGCACGTGGGTACCGGCATAGGTGATAGCGTTGATATCGCGGTCGATCCTATCGAAGGTACCCGGATGACGGCAATGGGCCAGTCTAATGCACTAGCAGTCTTAGCGGTTGGCGAAAAAGGCAGTTTTTTACGTGCACCTGATATGTACATGGAAAAATTAATTGTTGGACCGAATGCGAAAGATGCCATCGATTTAAATCTCTCTTTAGAGCAAAATTTAAAAGCAATTGCAGCTGCATTAGGTAAACCCTTAGGTCAATTAACCGTTGCTACCTTAGCTAAACCACGCCATGACCGAATTATCAAAGATATGCAGGGTTTAGGTGTGCGTGTTTTTGCCATTCCTGACGGTGATGTCGCTATCTCTGTCTTGGCCTGTATGCCGGATAACCAAGTAGATGTTTTGTATTGTATTGGTGGTGCACCTGAAGGTGTTATTTCTGCAGCCGTTGTCCGTGCATTAGATGGTAATATGCAGGCTCGCTTGATTCCTCGCCCTATGGTGAAAGGCGCAACAGAAGAAAACATCAGAATTGGTGCAGAAGAAACCGCCCGTTGTGAAGCGGTCGGCATTGAAGTGAACAAAATATTAAAACTTGAAGATTTAGTGAAAAATGACAATATTATTTTTTCTGCAACCGGTATTACTAAAGGTGATTTAGTGGAAGGTGTCACGGCAGACGGCCTTTTAGCAACGACTGAAACATTATTGGTACGCGGTAAGTCACGTACCATACGTCGTATTCATTCCACCCATTACTTAGATAGAAAAGATCAAAGATTGAAAGATATCATTTTATAAAATTGCTCTTTTAAAAAGCCGTCATGCCGTTCGCCCTGCGAACGGCATGAAATAATAATCTATTCCTTATAAGCCTCTGCAGCACAACGCCCTAAACCCAATCAAAAAAACAAACATCAGCCAAGAAGACAGGCGCTCTAATCCGCAACCTGAAAAAATGATATTTGTTGCTAGTTAGGAGCAATTAATGAGTCAAATTAGTATTATCTGTAAATGCATTATTTTATTTGACCAACTTCCTTTATAATATGGCTCTAGAATACTCCACCTCAGGATCTGATGATGACTGAACGTATTAAGATAAAAGAGATCGACAGCAGCAATACCGGCAGCGTTGAACAATATACTCCGAGCAAGCGCATTTATGTGCGCGCCATTTATGGATTTTATCAACAACTACGTCGTTATACGGGCTGGGGATTAATTGTTTTATTTGTTGCCCTGCCTCTAATGAGGTGGAATGGACAGCAGGCCATTTTATTTGATATTGCCGATCAACAGTATCATATTTTTAATATGACCCTGTTTCCACAGGATCTCACTCTGCTCGCCTGGGTATTTATCATTGCGGCTTTTGCTTTATTCTTTGTTACCACCTATTTGGGCCGAGTCTGGTGCGGTTATACCTGTCCGCAAACGGTTTGGACATTTATCTTCATTTGGTTTGAGGAGCGCTTTGAAGGCAGTGCCAATAAACGCAAAAGACTGGATCAGATGCCCTGGAGCTTTAACAAAATTTGGCGAAAAACGGCAAAACATACAGGTTGGATAACGGTTTCTTTACTCACGGGTTTGGCTTTTTCATCTTATTTTGTACCGGTTAGCGAACTTTACAGTGATTTTTTTACTTTTAGTGCAGGTTTTGCAACCACAACCAGTGTGCTCTTTTTTGCTGTGGCTACCTATGTCAATGCCGGTTGGATGAGATCCATTGTCTGCCTGCATATGTGCCCCTATGCCCGATTCCAGTCAGCCATGTTTGATAAAGATACCTTTATTGTCGGTTATGATGCCAAACGCGGTGAAACCCGCGGCCCAAGAAGACGCAAAGATTCCCCGGAAGCGTTAGGATTAGGTGATTGTGTTGATTGTGACCTTTGTGTACAGGTCTGCCCAACGGGCATTGATATTCGCGATGGCTTGCAGTATGAGTGTATTAACTGCGGGGCTTGTGTTGATGCTTGTGATCATACCATGGATAAAATGGGTTATCCGCGAGGCTTAATTTCCTATACCACTGAGCAAAAATTGGCGGGTAAAAAAACTCACGTATTACGTCCTAAAATTATCGGCTACGGGGCTTTATTATTGCTAATGATCGCCGTATTTTTCATTAACATTGCCAATTTAAGCAGTGCCGAAATGGAGATTCTCCGTGATCGTAATGTGCTCTACAGAGAGAATAATGAAGGCTTAATTGAAAATACCTACACCTTAAAAATATTGAATAAAACCATAGAAACTCAAACCTATGATTTATCTTTTTCCGGTCTAGAAAACGCTCAGTTGATTGGTCCTCAGCAAATTGTTATAAAATCGGGCGAAGTATTAACCCAACCTATTTCGATTGCCGTTGATCCTTATGAAATCAAGGAAAACAGGATTAACATTATTATTACACTGACCGGTGCATCCGGTGAAATTGAAAAGATTGAACAACAGACAACCTTTTTTCTTGGTTTATAAACAAATAAATTATTAAGGGCCTAGGCCCTTTTTTATCGAGTAAATGCCAGTGCAAGCAAATTTCAGTTACCAATCACTGACCCCTGAACTGCAACTTGATGCTCTGGCATCCATTGCTGTCTATCCGGAATCGGGGTTAATCTCACTTAACTCCTATGAAAATCGCGTGTCTTTATTTACCGATGAAAATAAAATTCGCTACGTGGTGAAGTTTTACCGACCACAACACTGGAGTGAAGCGCAATTAAAAGAAGAGCACCAATTTTGCCAAATTTTAAATCAACACGGCTGTCAAATTGCTGCACCGATAGAAATTAACCAGCAAAGCCTATTTTACTTTCAGGGTTACTATTTTGCCTTGTTCCATAGTTTATCAGCACGATCCATGGAGCTTGATAATATTGATATACTCTATGATGTGGGTTGCGCTTTAGGAAAAATGCACCGCATTGCAGGACAAGATACCTTTCAGCATAGAGAACCTCTTAATATAGAAAACATGCTGTCAAACCCGATTAAAGCACTGCGCACAAGTCCTTATATTCCTAAATTTATCCGCCTGCCGCTATTTGCAGCACTCGATGCGCTTGAACTTGAAACGACCAAGCAATTTAATAGCAACCAGCATAAAACAATCCGCTTACATGGCGATTGTCATGCGAGTAATATTTTACTGAGAGATAACTCGCCCTATTTTGTCGATTTTGATGATTGTAAAATGGGCCCTGCTATCCAGGATCTGTGGCTCTTGTTGAGCGGTACAAAAGCGGAAAAACAGCTGCAATTATCAATGTTATTAGAAGGTTATGAAGAAGAGTGTGATTTTGACCGGAATCAGTTATCCTTGATAGAGCCGCTGCGCACAATGCGCATCATTAATTATGTCAACTGGATTAGTAAACGCTGGTCGGATCCCGCTTTTCCGCTTAATTTTCCATGGTTTATAACGGATCAATATTGGAAAGAGCTATTACAATCACTTAAAGAGCAATTAATCGCCCTAAAGGAAGCACCGATTTCTTTACAACCGAATTATTAAAGATAAGATAACCACGCTACCCATTTACCTAAGGAAGAACAATGAAAAAGATTTTTGCACTGCTAACGGCCATGATCATATTCCCGATTTCAGCGCAAGCCGTTGATTTTGAAGAAGGAACACACTACGAAGTGGTCAAACAAACTGCCACCGCCACCCCGGAAGTGAAGGAGTTCTTTTCATTTTTCTGTCCGCATTGTTTTAAATTCGAACCTCTGGTAGCTAACCTTAAGCAAAACTTACCTGAGCAAGTGAAAATAAAAAAAGTGCATGTAAACTTTTTAGGTAAGGAAATGGGTCCTGAGTTAACTCAGGCTTATGCCGCTGCAGAAATTCTCAAAGTAGAAGATAAACTTTCAAGTCTCATTTTTGATCGAATCCACACTCAACGTAAAGCCATTAATGGCCGCACAGGTGTGCTTGAACTCTTTGAAAAAGCAGGTGTGAGTAAAGAGGAAGCAGAAAACGCACTAGCGAGTTTTCCGGTCAGCGGCTTAGCGTCGCAAATGAAACGGGATACCGAAACATTCGATATCCGCGGCGTGCCTACATTAATTGTTAATGGTAAATATAAGGTAAACACAGGCTCAGTAAGCAGTAATGAAGAGTTTGTTGCACTGGTCACTTTCTTAACCCAGAAGAAAAATTAATATCAAGACTATTACTATTATATAATTAGAACAACAAGTTACCTAAACCACTTAATGAATGCTATAAAAAGCATCTGCGCAAGGCTTAGCGATAAAGGCCAGTACGCTGGCCTTCTTGGTACTTGCTATGCAGTGGTATAACGTATCTTTGATAAGGGAATTGCCCATTTGAAAACCATCTTTAACAGCCCAGCCCAGCTAAAATCGGCTTTATTGGATATTTATAATAAAAACGAGTCAACAAAAGCACAAATCATCGCGATCAGTGGTATTGAAGGCGGTGGAAAACGCGCATTAAGCGAAAAGATTGCTGAGGCACTGACACTGCAGGGCGTACAGGTTGCAGTCATACATACGGATGATTGGGAAGCCGCTGAAAATGTTCGTTTTAACGTCATGAGCAGCCCGGAAGAATATTACCTGAACGCCTACCGCCTTGATGAAATGTTCGAGCAGCTGGTTTTACCTTTAAAATTGTTCGGCAGTATCAAAACATCGGTAACGCTTGAAGATGTTTTGAATCCCCGCACGGTTGAATATGACTTTCAAAATATTGAGATCATCATTATTGAAGGTGTTTATCTTTTGCAGGAAGCTTATTTAGATCTTTATGATTATACTTGCTGGGTTGTCAGTGATTATGATGCCGCCTTTGCCCGCCTGGTAGAACAAAGCAATGTTGAGCAATCGCAACAAGCATTGGTTAATCTCTTTGAGCTGTTAATAAAACCCGCCGAGCAGTACCACATAGATACAGATAATCCGGAAGGTAACGCCAAATCAATCTACATAGAGCAAGAGTCTGGTGATAATAAACACCACAGCTGAAGTGGGCCACTATAACGCCCATGATGCCTATATACACTTTGAAAGACAAAAGTGGGCTGAATTGCGCGACAATGTTGAGTTAACCCTTTCCGAAGGTGATCTAAGACAGCTGCAGGGGATTAACGAATCACTTTCCATTCAAGAAGTGATTGATATTTACCTGCCACTCTCCCGTCTGCTTAATTTATATGTAAAAACACAGCAGCGCCGCCATACAGTGCGCGATAAATTTTTAAACTCGCAGAATGAAAATGTTCCTTATATTATCGGTATTGCGGGCAGTGTTGCTGTGGGTAAAAGTACCACAGCGCGTATTCTGCAGGCCATGTTATCTCACTGGCCTGAGCACCCCAAGGTGGCCTTAGTCACAACGGATGGTTTTTTACGGCCTAATCAAGAGCTGGTGGCACGTAATATCATGCACAAAAAAGGGTTTCCTGAGAGTTTTGATATCAAAGCCTTAATTGATTTTGTTGCCGCAATAAAATCCGGTAAAGAGTTGATCTCGGCACCCATATATTCACACCTGACTTACGATATATTGCCCGATAAAAAATTACACCTTGAAAAACCCGATATTGTTATATTAGAAGGTTTAAATGTATTGCAAAGTGCAATCAATGATCCGCATCATCCGCAGCGCACCTTTGTCTCTGATTTTGTAGATTTTTCTATCTTCGTTGATGCAGAAACCCGGCTCTTAAAAAAATGGTATGTACAACGCTTCTTAAAGTTTCGTGAAGGCGCATTTACCGATCCTAAAGCCTACTTCCACAGTTATTCGCAAATGGAAGAAGACCATGCGATTGAAATAGCAGAAAAAATATGGGATGAGATCAACGGCATTAATTTGGAAGAAAATATTCGTCCAATCCGCGACAGGGCAAACCTGATCCTGACCAAGGCCGCTAATCATCAGGTAGAAAGCGTTCATCTGCGTAAATAAGATAGTTAATAAAGCATTCTGAAAATTAAACACTCGATTCAACAGACTTCACTTTAAAAATAAGGGATAATTCGCGACTCGCAAAAATCGCCACCCTTTTTATAACGAAGAAAGGGGTGATTAGTTCCAATTCATACTTTCAGGAATGTTTGTTTATGTCCCAAGTCGGCACACTGTATATTGTATCTGCTCCAAGCGGGGCAGGAAAATCTAGTCTTATCAATGCCTTTTTAGCGGAAAAAAGAGATTGGCAGGCGCAAGTTTCTATTTCTCACACAACACGTAGCCCGCGTGCGGGTGAAGTGGATGGTCAACATTATCATTTTGTAAGTACAGAAACTTTTAAAAAACTGATTGCTGAAAATGCTTTTTTTGAATGGGCGGAAGTCTTTGGCAACTATTACGGCACCTCACGGATCGCGATAGAAGAGGCCCTGGTTAAGGGAATCGATGTGATCTTGGACATTGACTGGCAAGGTGCGCGACAGGTTAGAAAAATGCTGCCTGATGCCAAAGGAATCTTTATTCTTCCCCCCAGCCGGAAAGAGTTAGCAGCGCGCTTAAATAAGCGCGGCCAGGACAGTAAAGAGATCATCACCAAGCGCATGGCGCAGGCACAGGCTGAAATGTCACACTTTGATGAGTACGATTATTTAATCATTAATGATGATTTTGACAGCGCAGCGGAAGAATTATCCGCAATTATTAAAGCGCAGCGAAATCTACAAACCAAGCAGGCGGTTAAACACCAAACAACCATTAAAGAATTGTTAGCAGAATAATCCTGACACTAAGTTTGTGGATCATTAGTGATGATTTTAACAACGCAACGGAAGAGTTATCGGCGATTGTTAAAGCGCAGCGAAATCCACAAGCCAAGCGGGCGGTTAAACACCAAGCAACCATTAAAGAATTGTTAGCACAATAATCCTGACACGAAGTTTGTGGATCAATTGTGATTTAGAACGTATAATTAGCGCCCGTTTTTGTGTAATTAAATTTTTGGAGTTCAGCAATGGCACGTGTAACCGTTGAAGATGCAGTAAATGTAGTTGGTAATCGTTTTGATCTTATCTTAATGGCATCTCGTCGAGCTCGCCAGCTTGCAACTCAAGGTAAAACACCTTTAGTCGATCCAGAAAATGATAAACCTACGGTTATCGCTTTACGTGAAATTGAAGAAAATCTAATTACCAATGAATTGATGGATATTCAAGATCGTCAAGAAAAGCATGAAAAACAAACAGCAGAACTGGCCGCTGTTGCCGCTATTGCGGAAGGTCGTGGTTAGTAAACAACCTCTTCAATCATTCTAAAAAAACGCTGAGCATGAAAATGTTCAGCGTTTTTTTTATATAAAAGCCAGCAGCCTGATATTATGTTATTAATAAGGCCTTTGCTAAAACAATAGTGCTGCCTATTGGCAACAATTTTAGCATTAAGATTGATTAACTAATTACTTTTTTAAGAAAAGAAATGGAGTTCAGCTGTTGTGATAACATTATTACTGCCCGCCCTTGCCATTATTATTGGCTTTGTCC
>DATBNI010000503.1:0-2001 GCA_036554425.1 Psychromonas sp. | reverse complement strand
AAAATTGATTGGCAAGAACTCCTACAATAAAGCTTCTAAATCCTCAATGATATCGTCTGATTTCCTATTAAGTTTTTTCAATTGTTTTTTATTCAAAGAGTTAATTAACTGCACTAAAGTGACTTTCCACAGTGTTTGATTATGTTCTGTTTTTTGCCTGAAGGGTGCTGAACGAAAAGAGTCAGCCTGCAAAATTGAACGACTCAATGCTTTTTCAAAAGCGGCTTTATCATCTCGCAAGGTGTAAGCTGTGCGTATCGAATTTGCCCAATCACGGCGAAATTCAATCCATTCAACAAATGTCGATAATTGTTGCTCATTGGTACTTTTGATTAATTGCTTTTGTGATCCGTCAAGCTTACCGATAAAGGATGCTAATCGACGCTCAATTTTCTCAAATCTCTTATCTAATCTTGCTTGTTGACTTAACTGCTCAAACGCTTCAATACTTTCCAGGTTTTTCTTTTCAACGACCGCTAAAAACTCGAGTATTTGCTGCTCTTTTAACGAATAGGCTAACCTCACCACACCAGGTTCTATGCCAATTAAAATAGCCTGCCAAAAACCTTTAAAGGTTTTTATATAAGCTTCTATATCGGCCTTATCGAGCCCGTTATTGATATCCTGTTGAATCAGTTTAATCTGAGTAATGTAGCTTTGTAATTCTGATTTTCGGTGCCAGTCTAAAAATTGCACTAATTCCGGATCAAACTCCGCTTCCTGCAGATCGGTCAAAGTAACGTAATCGTCTATATACCAATAAGCGAGCCTATCCAGGTTGTTGTAAATCATTTTTGAACTGCATGCCGATACAGCCAATAAAAGAAAAACCAGCAAAAATCCGCGATATTTTTTATTTTTAATCAAGCTTAGCTCCCGATGAAATAATCTTAACTTGAGTAGTACTAAGTGGGATTAAATAGCATAGTCATAAGTATACGAAAGTTTGTGAAATGTGGTTCAGTGGAATTTTGTGTGTTTTCGAAACTGAGCCCCGGCTTCTTGCTTTTACTCACTGAAGACGGGATGCCAAATAATAAACTACTCATACACGGTCGGAACTGAGCCTTCCGGCTCGGCGCTTGCCAGTGTCTTCGGACATAATTTTGTATTGTATATTCATGACCAAATTTCATCACAACCCCTCTAACAGTAAAGGGGTTGGATAATTATACTTATATTAGGAGTCTTTACTCTGTGTAGCGCGCAGCGCCTTTGCGTCCTCTGTGGTAGTAACTTTACGTTTTTTACAAAAAATCAGAATTTTTTAATGAAACAATCAGTTACAAGGGCGCACCATATGCACGCAGTGATAATTTTTTATACTAAAAAGCATGACTGTGTCTTTTCTCTTGCAGAGCCTGTATAAACAGGGCAGTCTTTATCGTCAGTTTCAAAAAATTTTAAATTATTAAAAGGTTTTATTATGAATAAATTTACCTCTGTTACGCTAGCTGCAATATCTCTGTCCTTTTTTGTTAGCGGTTGTTCAAACACCACAAGTTATCCAGCCATGCAGCAAAGCAGTGTGTTAGTCAGTGAAGTTGTTTCAGTATGCAGCACTATTGTCGGTGGCCAGGCAGCACAGCGAATTAATCAAGAGTGGGCTAAATACCCAGCCGCAGAAGCCAGCCGTCCAATGATAGAATCCGTTGCCGGTGTATTACTGAACAATCCGGGGGCTACGGCGCAGCAAAGAACCACCCAGTATGCACAATATATAAGCTGTGCCACTGGCCTGCTTGTAACAAAGAATGCAATGCGCTAATAAATAATAGGAGCGCGCTAATAGCGCGTTTTTATAAGCCCTGCATTACCTTATTTTCATCCTCAGAATAAAATAACGCATCCTTGGAATATCGTCACCGCCATCTGGATTCCGTGTTGCTGCATCATTGAATGCCGATTTCAGCCGGCTTAAATTGGCCTGCATACCATATTATCTTTAATTGACAGCATGTTGGTGGACATAATATCCGATCTCAACACACTGGCGCATAA
>DATBNI010000477.1:0-4805 GCA_036554425.1 Psychromonas sp. | reverse complement strand
GTGTCCGATACGACGCTTAATGAAAATCCGGCCGTAAATGCTTCAAGAAAGGTCGTCCCATCACCCTATTTAAAATATCACGTAACCGCTATGGTATGTCAGGTTACCGGAGGCCCTTGCCAGTATCATGGACGGGGAATGAAGGAATCTCATATTCATCTTAACATTACCGAGTCGGAATGGGATCGTATGGTCACTCTCTTTAAGGAAGTACTTGCTCTGCATAAAGTGCCGGATCAGGAGGGTAATGAGTTGCTGGATATTATTGGTTCAACCAAAGCCGACATTGTTATGTCAGAGAGCAAATAGAAGGCTGGAAAGTGAGGTGGATTCAGCGGAGATAGCAATGACGCATTTTGGATGCGACTGTTCTCCGCTGGAATCACACAGAGTTTTATCTTACCTATTTGGTAAAGGGATAGAAATCGGGACAAATCTTTCAATAAAAATACTAAACCAATACGGCTACGGAAACTTCTATAGCTGCATTGGGTTGGTATTCTAATGTATTGAATTCACTATAAAATAAAATTAGTGTTTTAAATTTCAAAATTAAAAACCTGACCAGAACACACTAATGGGTGACCCTAGCGCCCCGCAACGTGGCAACGAAAAACAAAGCAGCCAAAGCCCATAATTTCAATATTCGGCATCTGTTTGGATAATAATATCCTTCCTGTAGAATGAGTGACAAGCAACAGACAAACCTGACCATAAGGTAATAGCTATGTCCCAACTTGAAACCATGACTGAATTTGAAAAAATGCAACTGGGCTTGGAATACGACGATTTTGGCCCTGAATTAAGCGCACTTAAAGAAACCGCATTCAACTTACTGCAACAAATTAACCAATGCCAATTCGCTAAATCCCCTCCTTTTTTTAAAACCTTATTAAAAAGCATGACTGAAACAAGCTTTATCTGTCCCCCCTTTCGCTGCGAATTCGGTAAAACTATTTCTATCGGGCACAACAGCTTTATCAATATGGGCGCTACCATGTTGGATAACGCCCCCATCACTATTGGCAATAATGTCTTAATTGGCCCAAATGCACAGCTTTACACCGTTTCTCATCCCATTGATTATCGCAGACGCAGAGAGTGGGAAACAATATGTTTGCCTATTATAGTGGAAGATGATGTCTGGATAGGCGGCAATGTGGTGATTTGTCTGGGGGTCACTATTGGTGCCCGCTCGGTTGTGGCCGCAGGCGCGGTGGTGACTAAAGATGTTGCACCCGATACTATGGTGGGAGGACAACCTGCAAAATTGATTAAACGTCTGGATTAACTTTTATTGTTGGTGTTTCGCCTTTGAAGCTCTGTTTCCACTTGCTAAAGCGATTGTTCAGCACATAAAGGTCGAGGGATAATGTAGGAGCATTGGAAAATATAAGCTTTAGCTTGCGGCATCTGATTTAACTTTCTTTGTTGGTCTTTCGCCCTTGACGATGAGAAACCGAAACGCAGTTTCTCAGTTCGAGAGAGTCATACTCTCTCAACAGCAAGAAAAATAAGCTAAAGAGAGCTTTGTTCATGGCACTATTTTGATGCATAGCTCACAGTGCAGAGCCAAATAAAATCAAAGGGCACGCAGATCTTATGCCCGCTCATGAACCTAAATTGTCGTTTAAGTCGCCCCAGGATTTCATTTGCCAAATTCACCGTTCAGATTAGAAAAATGTAACGGAAATTTACATAGCTGCTTGACCGGAACTTACTAATGAGACCAGAATGGCATGCTTTTAAAGCCCATACCAATAAATAACTATATTATAAATATGCTTATTTATTGGTATGGGCTTTAAATTTTACTTTAGCATAACTCATCACAAGATCCGCCACCGTCTTGGCCTTGCATTTTTTCATCAAACTGGCGCGATGTACTTCCACAGTACGAACGGCGACACACAGTCCATCCGCAATTTGCTGGTTGCGTTTTCCCTTTACAATTAACTGTAAAATCTCAGTCTCTCTTTCGGTCAGAGAAGCAAAGGATTTTTTGAATGTTTGCTGTTTATAAGTGATTAAAGACTGCGCTATCGCTTTATGAATTGCAATGGCGAGCAAGGCACCATCAACCGGTTTTTGAAAAAAATCAAGCGCACCTAATTTCAACGCATTGACCGCCATTGGCACATCGCCGTGAGCGGTTAAAAATATCACCGACAATGGGCTCTGTTGCTCATTTAAGCAATGCTGGACTTCCTGCCCTCTTAAGATGGGCATACGGCTATCAAGTACCACACAGCCCGGCCTTGATAAATCGGCCTGTTCTATAAAGTGTTGTCCGTCTTCAAAGGCCGTCACAGTAAAATCATGGCCTTCCAGCATAAACGCCAATGAATCCCGAACCGACTCATCATCATCCACTACATATACCGGCACCTTCATTTCAGACATGATTTCCCCTTCAAATTTAAGATCCGCCATTATCACATTTTATTGGTAAACTTACTGTGACTTGACAGCCTTGTGGAGAGCTTGATTCCAATAAAAACGAGCCGTTGTGATCTTCAACAACATCACGACAAATAGCCAAACCAAGCCCCAAGCCATTCTCTTTGGTGGTGAAAAAAACTTTAGATAAAGTCTGATAATGCGCGGTTAATCCGACACCATTATCGCGAATAATAATGATTAGATTTTGCCCGTCCATTTTTGTGTCGATATGGATCTGATGACCCTCTTGTACTGCTCCCTGTAAACAGGCCTCTGCCGCATTATTTAAGACATTTAATAACACTTGCTGCAAACCAACCGGATCGCCCCATAATAGATATTTATCTTTTTCATGGCACTGAATCAGCTGAATATTTTTCTTTTTAAAATCATAATCGAGTAGCGACAGCGTGTCAGAGATAATACTTTTTATATCACAGTCTGACTTTGCAATAGCGCGTTTATTAATCAGTGCTCTTAAGCGTTGAATAATCTTATCCGCACGCACCACTTGCAGCTCAATTTTCTCGAGCACAGGCACTAAGTCTTGTGCCGGTTGTCCTTTTTTAAGACGTAATAATCCACCTTGACTGTAATTGCGGATCGCGGCCAAAGGTTGGTTAATTTCATGCGCTAAACTGCTGCCAAGTTCCCCCACAATCGCAACCCTTTGTGCGTGCTCTAACATAGTATTTTTCTCTTTAAGGGAGTGCAGCGTATTTTCTAATTCGCGCTTGCTGCGACTGAAACGATACTCTAATAAAAAGTGATAGCCATTTAACACAATGACTAAAATAAACAGCATCCAACCCCATTGTTGATTGCGCTTCAACCATGATATTGCCTCATTCCACCATGGCTTCTGCAGAGGGTGTATATCCAGGCTTTGATAGAGTTTATCAACTGATAATTGGCTTACGGGTGATGTCCACCCCAAAGAGTTCGCAGCAACAGAGGCCGGGTGACTGCTTGGCAGTGACAATAAGGCTCTGGCGATGGGTTTGGCTAAATGATCGTCTTTTCGTCCGGTATTTGCAAAGGACCAGTTTGGATAAAGGGGTGTTGAGGTCGCACAGGAAAACCCTGGCGGTGCCATGTTTCTTATTACCCGGAAGCGCGCTTTCTCGATCAAGCCTTCTTTGTCCATTCTTTCCAATAAACACACAGGCACAATCGCCCCTTCAATATGTTTATCACGCAATTGATAGAGTAATGCATCCAGTGGGAAACCGATAAATTGGGTGTTTGAGAAATACTGCGATTGATTTAAACCCAGCTGATTAATCTCAAAGCGCATAGTAAGATAACCACCAAAGGCATGTTCATTGACGGCGGCTAACGGCTGGCCGCTTAAGGATTCAATCGATTGATATAAGGAATCATAACGGACGATAAATGCAGAGCCAATGGCATGAGTGGTTCCAGATTGTTTATTTCCATTAGCGCGGTTGAGGGTGGCTAACCATGATAAGGAAAACTGCCGCCCGAGCTGCACCGCCTGCCCCGGATTAGTAATAACAAAATCGACGGTTTGATTCTCTACCGCTTTCTCCATCTGGTTAAGCGTAAAGGGATAAAGCACAAAAGTAGTATGAGGTATTTGCTCAGACAACCAATCCATGGTCGGTTGCCAACGATGGTGAGCCTCCGCCTCCCCTCTTGTCGCTAATATACCCACATCAACCGTCTGTTGTGTTTGAGCAAACAACGGATTGGATAGCAACAGACAGGCTAATCCAATCAAGACTGAAAAGCGGTGTTTATAACCTGATGTTTGCTGTCTATTACCCATTTTATTTTCCAAGCTCCCTGCTGATTATTAATCAGAATATCAATATCGGTCCATTACCGATGTTTTTTATTGTTTCAGATCAAGTGACCTTACGCTATGTGGAAAACCACAATAGGCACAATCAACTCAATCTTCAATAATTAATTCATATTCTGACATACGCAGCACAAAGGGGTTTTTATGGACAATAGCAAACGTCGATTTCTCAGTCGTCTTGGCACACTCACCGCAGGGGCTGCCATTATTCCCGTCGCAGCAGCCGGCTCATTCTCTGCCGATACCATTATTCGAAATAATAACCAAGCTGACAGAAAAGGTATGGTCGGTAAACGCTACGCCATGGTGATTGATTTACGTCAATGCGTTGGTTGCCAGGCCTGTACGGTGGGCTGTTCAATTGAAAACCAGGCACCCATTGGCCAATTCAGAACCACAGTTAAGCAGTATGAAGTTACTCTGGATAATGGCGATAGCGAAACTAAAAACGTAAAATCCTTTCTGCTGCCGCGTTTATGTAATCACTGTGAAAATCCACCTTGCGTCAAAGTCTGCCCGGTTCAAGCCAATGGGA
>DATBNI010000419.1:0-3890 GCA_036554425.1 Psychromonas sp. | reverse complement strand
CATTATTACCGTATTCCAATAGTTTGACCGTCTCATCAAGGTCGCTGCGTATTGAATTACCACAATAGACAGC
The DNA here is from genome assembly GCA_036554425.1 of Psychromonas sp. Classification (GTDB taxonomy): domain Bacteria; phylum Pseudomonadota; class Gammaproteobacteria; order Enterobacterales; family Psychromonadaceae; genus Psychromonas. The sequence goes on along the minus strand of DATBNI010000419.1, from coordinate 3,817 downwards.
CGATATACATAAATTGTTAAAAAGGCGCTAAAGCCAAAATACCTAAGGTAGCTGTAAAATATGTTGGAACCTAAGCAATGCAGATAAAGATTCACTCTATCCCTCCGGCAAAGTCCATAACGCAAACACTGCCGTAGGAAGGATGTTTAGCGCAGGCGACTCCGACTACCTTAAAATTATTTTGCAGTATATTAGTACGGTGACCGCGACTTTTAACGCCATCATCTATCAATAACTCAACCACTACATCAATGCCTGAATTCGCGCCATAGATAATATTTTCACCTATTGTATGCTGCCATTTTCCATAACGTTCCACTCTATTCTGCAGGGTTAAGCCATTCTGACTAATATGTCCAACACCGCCAGATTTAGATTGATCAGCCGCGTGATCCTGAGCCGCTAAGGTTAATTTTTTATTCGCTTTTAATGGCCTTAAGGCTTTTGTGCTGTTCATTATTTCTGCTGCTTCATAAACCGCGTTGACACCCTCCTGGGTTTTTAATCCGATAAAGTTTTCAGGTCCGCCCGGCTCTAAGTACATTTTGTTATTGTAAAAAGCGCTGCGCGGAGAAATAAACTCTCGGCTGTAGCGACTTGGATCTATTCTTGCCATATTAAGGTGCAAAATTATATTTTTCTCCAATACGCTTAAATAATCAGCACCTTCTGAAGGGGCTAATTTTGTGACTGGCCAGCCAGCCGTTGGCCAATCAGGAGCTGGTGCCGCACTAAGGGGCATGCTTAAGCAGATAAAAAGCCATAAGGTTTTTTGTATTAAAGAGATAAAATCATTAAGTAAATTAACTTTTTTCATGAATATGGTTCCATAATTTATTGGCTTAGATCACTTGCCTAAAGCGATGTTTTTGATCTTAGTCGCTTTATTATGCTCTTCTATTAAGATATCAAGTTTTGGGATATCCAGATCCCACTCGATCAGTGTCAGCGCATCTGTTTTTTTTGTCGACATATATGTTTGGTAAATATCCCAAACGGATTGGCTTACTAAAGTGCTGTGGGTATCAATTAGCATGGTGCTATTGTTAATCTGCTTTTGAGTGAAACCTGCTAAATGAATTTCCTGCACTGTTGTCTGATCGATAATGTCGAGATATTTTTCCACTGAAAATTGATGATTAGTGGCACTCACATAAAGGTTGTTAAGATCTAATAACAAGCCGCAGCCAGTTTGTTTGACAATTTCATTGATAAACTCCGGTTCGCTCATTTCACTCTCATTATATTCTAAATAGGAAGAGGGGTTTTCTATCAGAATTTGCCTTTGCAGGTACTCTTGAATTTGATTGAGGTTATTTACAAAACACAATAAGGCTTCTTTGGTGTAAGGAACGGGTAATAAATCATTAAAAAATTGACCTTGTAATGAGCTCCAACTGAGGTGATCTGAGACTAATTCGGGTTGATAAATATCAATAATCTGCTTAAGGTTTTGTAAATGTGCTTTACTGATAACTTCGCTGCTGCCTATTGATAAGCCAATACCGTGAAAGCTAAGAGGATAATGATTTGCGATTTTTTCAAGGTAAAAACGGTTTTGACTGTGCGGATTAAAATAGTTTTCACTGTGTACTTCAAGAAAACCCAGTTTGGGTAATTCATCTAATATAGTCTGGTAATGGGGGGGACGAAGCCCTATCCCGACAGCGCCTGCCTGTATGTTTTTCAATGTATTCAATCCTAAAAAGTGTCTATCCAAACCACTTGCCAAGAAGTGGTTTGGATATTATTTGCAGTTAAAAAATTTCAACATCAAATAAAAAAATTATGATTTTTTAGGCTCTAAAGAACCACCGGCTAATTTAGCACATAATCCTTCAGGTACCGCAAGGAATGCATCGCCCTGGTTATCAACTTTGGAAGTCCCTGCACATGAGCCTGTTTTTGTAGCACAGTCATTTTGACCCGCAGCCGCAACGCCATAACATTTCTCTTTACCAGCGGCCATTGCCGGAGTCGAAACAAGTGCACTACCAACAGCGATAAGTGTTGAAAAAGTAGCAGCTAAAGCAAGATTAGATTTTTTCATGATAAATATCCTTTATAATAAAATTAAGCAAGCGCTGAAATAGCAATTATGCTTTATTGTGGGTTCAAATATATAAACCGAGTAATCAGTAAAAAAATTTCACAATTACTAACTATTTTTTAACTTTTTTTTAACTTTTTAAAATTAACCATTTATTTTCAATGGGTTGTGGTGAGGTTGTTTTGTAAGTGTTTTTTCTAAGAAGAGAAACAAATGAATTTATTTAATCGAAAGCGAAATATAAGTGCAAGGTCCTTGGTCTTTAAGGATATGAATCAAAAACAGAAACGTTATGAAGCACTCGTCAATGTCTATAGCCCGGATCTATACCGTTATGCGTATTGGATTTGCCGTGATCCTGATATTTCACAAGATTTAGTACAGGAGACCTGCTTGCGCGCTTGGAAGAGTCTGGACAGTTTATTGGACGATAAAGCCGCTAAAGGTTGGTTGTTTACTATATTACGCCGCGAGAACGCACGTCGTTTTGAACGCAAGCAGTTTTCTTTAGTCGATATCGCTGAGTATGAAGTAGCGGATGATCATGATTCATCACAAGAAATGGATAAAGAGTTATTACGCCGTAAAATATTGCTCTTATCAGATGAATATAAAGAACCTTTGTTATTGCAACTTATCGCAGGTTTTAGCACAGAGGAAATTGCACAACAGTTAGATTTAAATAAAAACACCGTATTAACGCGTCTGTTTAGAGCAAAGAATTTATTAAAATCAACATTATCAGCAACAACTAAAAGTAGTGGGGTAGCACATGGATGATATATTATTTCGTCATACTGCAATTGCGACGCCGAATGACAAAAGTGACGAGTTTTTGCGCAGACAGGATGAGTCAGAACAAGATAAAATTTTAGTGGATCAGGCAAAACAATTTGATTCAGAGTTACAGTCGATATTAAAAGTTGATCTGCCCGATGACTTGGTCGATAAGATCCTGTTAGAGCAAAGTTTTGCTATTGAAAATAAAAAGAACTCAAGTCACCGTTGGCATTTAGCTATAGCAGCATCAGTCGCATTTATTATTGGAATAAGTTTACCGCTATTAAATAACCTGAATAATTTCACTCAAGACATAGGGGCAGTGGCCCTGCAACATGTGCAGGAAGAGTATTATTTTACTGAAAAAATCAATGAACATGCTAACCTTTCGTCGGTTAATGCCAAGCTTGCAAGTTATGGCGGCCTGGCAAAAGATGATTTAGGCGAAGTCCTTTATGTGAATCACTGTAGTTTTGAAGGGACGCCCGGATTGCATATGATTATTCAGGGTGAACAAGGACGTATTACGGTGTTTGTTGTGCCGGAAGACGCCGGGTTAAAAAACTCACCTGATTTTTACAATCAACGTTTAAAAGGGGTGACAGAAAACTTAGGAAAAGTAAGTTTGGTTATTGTTGGAGAAAAGGACGAACCGCTTGAAAAAATTCAATTAAAACTAAAAGAAAATATTCAGTGGCAGATATAAAAACTGCATTATTTGATCTGTAGGCAGTACTTTTGTGATTGGTTGCTTGAATTATCGGCAACCGATTTTTTTATACACCTTTTTTGTTGACAGTAAGTACTGCAAAAAATATACTGCGCCCGTCTTAAAGACTCCTGCATTTATTTGCATGTTGTTTTTAAATAAGAGGGAAATTAAACTCCTCTTGGAATTCTTAGATAAAGAAAAGATAATTCCTCTTGGCTCTGTTGGTAGAGGAGTTGAGGCACATTAATCGGTTATGTTGATTGTGTAAGTTGAAA
>DATBNI010000417.1:0-2712 GCA_036554425.1 Psychromonas sp. | reverse complement strand
TATGGTACTTTGTTAGGTTTTCCTGTGCCCATCTGGATAACGCTTGTCTGCTTTATTGTCTTTGCTTTTTTACTCAATAAAACGGTTTATGGTCGTAATACGCTGGCGATTGGTGGTAATGAAGAAGCATCTCGCTTAGCGGGGGTAAATGTCACCCGCACTAAAATGATTATCTTCACTGTCTCCGGTCTTATTAGTGCGTTAGCGGGCGTTATCTTAGCGGCGCGTATGACCAGCGGCCAGCCGATGACCTCGGTAGGTTTTGAGTTAACGGTAATATCGGCCTGTGTATTAGGCGGTGTTTCACTAAAAGGCGGGATTGGTAAAATTTCCTACGTCATTGCCGGCGTATTGATTTTAGGCACAGTGGAAAATGCCATGAACCTGCTTAATATTTCTCCCTTTGCACAATATGTGGTTCGCGGCAGTATCTTACTGATTGCGGTTATTTTTGACCGTTATAAACAAGCAACAAAATAACATCTATTGGACTATTAAAGTAGCCACCTTATTGGTTAGGTGGCTACCCAGTCAAATATCCTTCCGAACCTAGGTTTCACTGCCTTAAGTTTCACGATACTGTTTCGGGCTAACGCCCGCTTTGCGTTTGAAAATTCGCGAAAAATAGAGCGGATCATCATAGCCAACTTGAATAGCAATTTGGTTGATCGTGTAGTTTGTGGTGACCAGTAACTGTTTTGCGCGACTAATACGCTGGTCAATGCGCCACTGAGAAATCGTTATCCCAACTTGATCCAGAAAAAGGTGCCCTAAGCGGGAGGGAGAGAGGCAAACAGAGTCTGCAAGATCCTTATTGCTAAAGTCTTTATTGATATTTATGGAAAGAATGTGCATGGCTTCAATAATGCGTGGATCAATGCGTTTATTGATAATGTCAGGTTGACTGACTTTACAGCGAATTAATAACTGCTCTAATAAATTTAAAGCTAAATCATCATGATATGCTTTGTTCGATTTGTTAACACTGTTGATTTCAGTAAATAATTTTTCCAATTCACTAATAATATGCGCGGGTAATGCTTTGGTCAGATAAACACCATGCTTATTTTCATGCCATTGCAGAAAATCTGCCCAAACACCTTTAGGGCGAAAATAGATCCAATGATGAAACCAAGATACACAGTCTGTTTTGCGGTGGTAAAAATGTGGCGTTGAGGGAGGCATTAGTAATAAGTCACCTGCTTTTACATGGAATGCTTTATCTCCACTGAAAACTGTGCCTTGACCTTCACTGGTCATATTTAAGATATAACCCTTCATGCCTTTGGGGCGATCAATTACAAAGTCAAAGGCATTGCCTTTAATAATAGGTGTCAAGCCTGCAACGAGATGTGCATCAAATTCATAACCAGGTTTTAATGGATCATTTTGCATCTATTGTCTTTATCCTTATTCAACTATGATTGAGATCTGCCTGCCAATAATCTTTACTGCATTTTACGATGGTGATATTGAATTAAAAAGAGTTTAACTTCATTATTTAGAGGCAAGTAGCGAATAGCTTATAATAAATAACCACCTTGTACAGCAAGTGGCTCTTTATCTGGCTGCATATGGAAAATTAAATCTAGTAGTTATTTAAACTAAGTCAGGTCAGACGCTTTGGCCTGTCATTTCTTTTAATGTTTTGCTAAATCTGTAACAACCACTTTAATGTTCATGCGATGCTTCTTCGATTAAACTATCTGATCTCATTATGATTAACGTAACGCGACAGAAGCGGGGCATCTATTACATCGCAAAGCGAGATAGTATGTTTTTACTGATGCCACTATAAAGTTGTCAATTTGCTGTGCCAACATAATCACACAGAGGATAAAGCAATACTATAATCAGCCTCTGACAAAATATCGACTAAGCACAGATCAAATACCGCAATTTTTATATCTTGCAGGCTAACTCCTTATTCCCCTGGAGATCCAACTTATCGGAGATAATATCGCAATCAGTGTGAGAATAAGGTAAATTGTGGCGCATCAATATTAATGAGAAATTCTAATGAACCCAATTATTCAAACCCTGAAAGATCACAATGTAAATGATGAGAAAATTACGGAAGTATTTCAAGCCTTAACGCAAAATCCGTTAGCTGCCATGACCATCATTCAAAGCTTAGGTATTCCTCAAGAGAAATTGCAAGCGTTGATGATGATGGTGATGACTAATCCAGATTTGATCAAACAAGCTGTTGAAGAGTTAAATTTAGACTTTTCAAAAGTAGAAGCTGCAAAAGCTGAACTGCAAGAGAGCAAATAACTGGTTATAACTACTAAAAATCCTCAACACAGTGCTGAGGATTTTTTCTTCAAGCGGCCCCGCTTCAAGCACAAAGCATCTGAATATCGAAAACCAACTGATTAACCACTCAATTTTAACCTTGCGAATGTTATTTCCAACATACTAGAGCAGCAATTCTTATATTTTTTTCCTGAATAATTGCTGTTTTAATAAAACATTAACGGTATTTTTGCTATGCATTTTTCCATATTTACACACCTATGAGATGGTTTTGTATCCTTTATGTACGAATATATGTTGTATTGTGTGTTATTTGTTCGGTTGGTTTTTTTATTCAAATAAAGCCTTGCCAGCGCTATCTAAATCCCTATAATGCGCATCCACGGAAACGGGAAAGACGCAAGTCAGTCCGGTTACTTAGAACGAAAGAGGTTGAGTTTTTAATGACGTATA
>DATBNI010000414.1:0-10297 GCA_036554425.1 Psychromonas sp. | reverse complement strand
TTGGGTTAATTTTATCCCTCCGCCGGAAAATGTGTAAAATGACTAAAATAGCCTTTTTCTAAATTGGCCTTTTTATCGCGGTAAAATGGCTATTGACTTAGCCATTTATTATGATCCTGATGCTAATCATTTGGCGGTTGTCTTTTTTTCCGTGAAACCAAAATTTCATTGGTTAATTGTGCTGAAGATCTATAAAATGTCGCCAATTTGCCAAAGTTTATGATTATTTGGTGGAAAAAAAACATTATTTTCCTCCAGTTATCAATAAATTTATTTTTATTTCCCTACGGAGGTTATTTTGAGTCATTCTGCCATATTGGTATTGGAAGATGGAACTGTATTTGAAGGTATCTCAATCGGTGCTGATGGTAGTTCCATCGGTGAGGTTGTTTTTAACACGTCAATGACGGGTTACCAGGAAATTTTAACAGATCCATCCTACGCACGCCAAATTGTTACATTAACCTACCCTCATATCGGAAATACCGGAACAAATAATCAAGACGAAGAGTCAACATCTATCCATGCCTGTGGTTTGGTTATTCGCGATTTACCACTGCTTGCAAGTAATTTCCGTAATCAACTCGGGTTAAGTGATTATCTAAAATCACATGACATTGTCGCTATTGCTGAAATTGATACGCGTAAATTAACCCGTATTTTACGCGAAAAGGGTGCACAAGCAGGCTGTATTATTGCCGGTGAAAACCTCGATCAGGCGCTTGCTTTAGCTCAAGCAAAAGCCTTTCCCGGTCTTAAGGGAATGGATTTGGCTAAAGAAGTGACTACCTCTGAAGCATATCATTGGGCACAAGGTAGCTGGACACTGACCGGTGGATTACCTGCAGACGCAACCGATTCGAAATATCATGTTGTCGCTTATGATTATGGTGTTAAACGTAATATTTTACGGATGTTGGTTGATCGCGGCTGCCGCGTTACTGTTGTGCCGGCACAAACATCCGCGAGTGATGTATTGGCAATGAATCCTGACGGCATATTCCTGTCAAACGGCCCTGGCGATCCGGAGCCTTGTACCTATGCGATTGCGGCCATCCAGGAAATCTTAACAACAGAGATTCCCGTCTTTGGTATCTGTTTAGGCCATCAGTTGCTTGCTTTAGCCAGCGGTGCAACAACCTCTAAAATGAAATTCGGCCATCATGGCGCCAACCACCCGGTAAAAGATTTAGATCGCAATGTGGTTATGATCACCAGTCAAAATCATGGTTTTGCCGCTGATCTATCTTCATTACCGGATAACTTGCGAGCCACGCATGTTTCATTGTTTGATGGTTCACTGCAGGGTATGGCGCGTACTGATAAACCCGCATTTAGTTTCCAAGGCCACCCTGAAGCAAGTCCGGGTCCGCATGATGCTGCGCCATTATTTAATCGCTTTATTGAATTGATTGAAGCGTACAAAAAAGCCTAGTTAATCAGATAACAGAACACCGAATATAAAGGTAAATTTCAGATGCCAAAACGTAATGACTTAAAAACTATCCTAATCATTGGCGCCGGACCGATTATTATTGGCCAAGCTTGTGAGTTTGATTACTCGGGCGCACAAGCATGTAAGGCTTTAAAAGAGGAAGGGTACCGTGTTGTCCTGGTTAACTCTAATCCTGCAACTATTATGACCGACCCTGAAATGGCGGATGCAACCTACATCGAACCTATTCATTGGCAGGTTGTTGAAAAAATTATCGCCAAAGAACGTCCCTGTGCGGTGCTGCCGACAATGGGCGGACAAACAGCATTAAACTGCGCGCTTGAGTTGGAAGCGAAAGGCATATTAGCTAAATATAACGTTGAAATGATCGGCGCAACGGCTGACGCTATCGATAAAGCGGAAGATCGCAGCCGTTTTGATACTGCCATGAAAAAAATCGGCCTTGAATGTCCTCGTGCCGGTATCGCTCATAATATGGATGAAGCTTACGGTGTTTTAGACATGGTCGGTTTCCCCTGTATTATCCGTCCTTCTTTCACTATGGGTGGAACAGGCGGCGGTATCGCCTACAATAAAGAAGAATTTGACGATATCTGTACCAACGGTCTGGATCTTTCTCCTACTACCGAGCTGTTAATAGATGAATCATTAATAGGTTGGAAAGAGTATGAGATGGAAGTGGTTCGTGACAAAAATGATAATTGTATTATCGTTTGTGCGATTGAAAACTTCGATCCTATGGGCATTCATACCGGGGATTCAATTACTGTTGCGCCTGCGCAGACATTAACAGATAAAGAATACCAGTTAATGCGTAATGCATCGCTGGCGGTACTGCGTGAAATTGGTGTTGAAACGGGTGGTTCAAACGTCCAGTTTGGTATTAACCCGGAAGACGGCCGGATGGTGCTTATCGAGATGAACCCGCGGGTATCACGTTCATCTGCACTTGCATCAAAAGCCACCGGTTTCCCGATTGCGCGTATCGCGGCAAAACTGGCCATTGGTTACACCTTAGATGAGCTGCAGAATGATATCACCGGCGGTAAAACGCCGGCATCCTTTGAGCCGACCATAGATTACGTTGTCACTAAGATCCCGCGTTTTAATTTTGAAAAATTTGCCAACTCAAATGACCGTCTTACTACGCAGATGAAATCTGTTGGTGAAGTAATGGCAATCGGCCGTAATCAGCAGGAATCATTACAAAAAGCACTTCGCGGTCTGGAAGTCGGCGCTGACGGTTTCAGCCCTATGGTTGATTTAAATGATCCGGGCGCAAAAGAAAAAGTATTATACGAACTGCGTGAAGCCGGTGCTGAGCGTATCTGGTACATAGGTGATGCATTCCGTTTAGGGATGAGCATTGATGAAATTCACGCTATTACTATGATTGATAAATGGTTCCTGGTACAGATCGAAGACTTGATTCATGAGGAAGCTAAGATCGCTGAAGGCGGTTTACGGGGTTTAGACAAAGCTGTGCTTAAACGTCTAAAACGTAAAGGTTTTGCCGACAGCCGTATCGCGACTGTGGTCGGTGTTACTGAAACTGAAATCCGTAAACTGCGTGAACGTTTTGAGCTGCACCCGGTTTACAAACGTGTTGATACCTGCGCTGCTGAGTTCTCTTCAGACACAGCTTACATGTATTCGACCTATGACGAAGAGTGTGAAGCTAACCCAACGAGCAATGAAAAAATAATGATCATCGGTGGTGGTCCTAATCGGATAGGTCAAGGTATCGAATTTGATTACTGCTGTGTACATGCGGCGATGGCAATGCGTGCTGACGGTTATGAAACTATCATGGTGAATTGTAATCCTGAAACGGTTTCGACGGATTTTGATACCTCTGATCGTCTCTACTTCGAGCCAATTACACTGGAAGATGTACTTGAAATCGTGCGGGTTGAAAAACCAAAAGGCGTGATAGTGCAGTACGGTGGTCAAACGCCGCTAAAACTTGCACGTGCACTGGAAGCTGCCGGTGTGCCCATTATAGGTACCTCACCGGAAGCCATTGATCGCGCCGAAGACCGTGAGCGGTTCCAACAAGTGGTTGATCGTTTAGGACTTAAACAGCCTGAAAATGATACTGTCACCACTCTTGAGCAGGCGGTAGAATCCGCCAAACATATAGGTTACCCGCTGGTCGTTCGTCCATCCTATGTATTAGGTGGCCGTGCAATGGAAATCGTCTATGATGAAGTTGATTTACGCCGTTACTTTAAAGACGCGGTCAGCGTATCTAACGAATCACCGGTATTACTGGATCGTTTCCTCGATGATGCCATAGAAGTTGATATCGATTGTATCTGTGACGGTACGGACGTGGTTATTGGCGGCATCATGGAACACATCGAGCAAGCCGGTGTTCACTCGGGTGACTCGGCATGTTCATTACCTGCTTACACGCTCAGTGCGGAAATTCAGGATGAGATACGTGGTCACATTCGCGCTCTTGCATTAGAACTGGGTGTTGTTGGTCTGATGAATACCCAGCTTGCGGTGAAAGATACCGAAGTCTATATGATTGAAGTTAACCCGCGTGCTGCACGTACCGTGCCCTTTGTTTCTAAGGCGACAGGTGTGCCCATTGCTAAAATTGGCGCAAGCGTGATGGCCGGTAAAACACTGAAAGAGCTCGGCATCACTAAAGAAGTGATCCCGCCATACTATTCAGTAAAAGAAGTGGTCTTACCCTTTAATAAATTCCCTGGTTCAGATCCTATTTTAGGCCCTGAAATGCGCAGTACGGGTGAAGTAATGGGCGCGGGTGATACCTTTGCAGAAGCTTATGCTAAAGCTGAACTTGGTTCGATTAAAGATGTGCCAATTATCGCGCGAGCATTACTCTCGGTGCGCAACAGTGATAAAAAACGCGTCGCAAAACTGGCTAAAAATCTGGTCGATCTTGGATACGAGATTGATGCGACACACGGCACTATGATTGTATTACAAGAGGCCGGGATTAACGCTCGACTTGTGAATAAAGTACATGAAGGTCGTCCGCACATTCTGGATCGCACTAAAAATGGCGAATACACCTACATGGTGAATACCACTGAAGGTCGTGTTGCCATTGAAGATTCACGTCAACTGCGTCGTGCAGCGCTGCGCTACAAAGTAAACTACACTACTACGCTGAACGGTGCCTTTGCAACATGCCAGGCGCATCTTGCAGACCCGACTGCACCTGAAGCGACGGTCAACTCGGTACAAGAGTTACATAAACGTATAACCTGTTAATTTTAATAAACTCAACCCAATCCTTTATTAAGTGATTAATACAGGGGGGGCGATCAATAAAAAAGGCTGAGCAATTAATTGCTCAGCCTTTTTTTTATTCAGAAAATAGTGTTTTTAAGTTGTTGATTGCCGCATTTTTGAATGCTTTGCTTATACTTAAGTCAATAGATAATGCTAAGCAATGTTGTAAAAATAGAACCGATGGAGCTGTGAGTGAACGATTTTACGGATGCTAAAGAGATTGCACTTTTGGGAACCGCACTTGCTGTTGGTCTGTTGATTGGCGTTGAACGCGGTTGGAAACTCCGTGAAGCTAAAGAGGGGGAGCGGATAGCAGGACTGCGTACCTATGGTTTGATTGGTCTTCTTGGGGGAACTGCCGGGTTACTGTTTCAATATATGGGGGCGCTGGTATTTGGTTTGGTTTTTATGGGGTTCACTATCGCAGTGACTGTTTCATATGTTTTGCGTCGGCTAAAGAGTGACGATGCCAGCATTACCAGTTTAGTGACTATGTTACTGACTTTTATCTTAGGGAGTTTGGTGGCATTGGAGCATATCAATCTCGGCGCTTCGTCGGCGGTGGTGATAGTGCTGCTGTTACGCTTTAAGGGCGTTTTACACTCATGGTTAAGAAAATTAGGCCGCCAGGAACTGCATGCGACGATACAACTGCTGCTGATCTCGGTTGTCATGTTACCCGTTCTGCCGAATCAGGGTTATGGCCCCTGGTTGGTATTTAACCCCTTTGAGGCGTGGTGGATGGTTGTGCTGATCGCGAGCATCTCATTTGTTGGTTATTTTAGCATGAAGATTTCAGGGACTGAAAAAGGGGTTATATTAACCGCCCTGGCGGGCGGGTTGGCATCATCTACTGCGTTAACCTTGCATTTTTCCCGTCTTTATAAAAAACAACCCGCGATGGATAGCATGCTCGCGGCCGGGATTTTGATGGCATGCGCAACCATGTTTCCGCGTATTTTACTGGTAGCCGGATTAATTAATCCGGCTTTGCTGCCTGCTCTGCTTACCCCCATGGCTGTCATGAGTTTGTTAACCTTCTTTTTTGCCGCGCTAATTTGGCGTGAAAAAGAGACTAATAAAGCCACGCCAAATTTGTCTAGTCTGATCAACCCGTTAGAGTTAAAATCTGCCCTTTTTTTTGGCGCACTTTTGGTTTTAGTGCTTTTACTCGGCAAGGCGGCAGTACATTATTACGGTGAAACAGGAGTTTATCTGCTTGCGTTGTTATCCGGTATTGCCGATGTTGATCCTATTAATTTAACCCTGTCAAAAATGAGTCGCACGGACTTGCCAGTTAATGTGGCTGTATTAGGCATTGTTATCGCGGCCTCAACCAATACCCTTATTAAGGCTGGGCTTGCAGTGGCTGTCGGCGGGCGAAAAATGTTCCTGCAAGTCGTTCTACCCTTGCTGATCACCGCCAGCGCCGGGTTGGCAGTGTTATGGATAATCTCTTAGGCGGTTATTTAATCTGTTTTTTAGGTTTCTTAAAAATCAGTCCGGTACCTGCATAAATGAATAGAAAATTAATGGATTTGGTATTTCGTTGGAAGTGCTAAATTAGCGGTTTTTTTTATTTCTGCGTTGCCATTTTTTGGTAACAGTAAAACGCCAAAAAGCACGAAATAGGAAGTATCCCAAAAATGCGCTCATGCTGCCAAGGAGCAGTGCACCTAAAAACAGTGGCGGGGCGATGGTTTCAAAAGTCTGGCTTAACCAAATAAAAGACAATTCAAAGTGAAATTTCTGCACAGGCAAGTGCATGATAAAGGCACCTAAACGGTAAGCGCCATAAAATAATGGTCCCATAGTCAAAGGATTTGAAAGCCAAACTAAGGAAACGGATAAAGGCAGGTTAACCGAAAATATAATGGCGATAGCGGCGGCTAAGATCATCTGGAAAGGAATGGGCATCCAGGCACAAAATAGACCAACGGCGACAGCGCCAGCTGCACTGCGGCGGTTTAAGTGCCATAGGTTGGGATTATGCAGCGTTTCTCCAAAATGCCTAAGATGAGGATGTGCTTTTAGCGTTTCAGGTTTTGGAGTAAAACGTTTAAGAAATTTTTTTGGCATATAATTAAGATTTACTTCAATGAGTTCGGATGACAATGCGTCTATTCTTGTGGCTGTCAATTATTGTTTTTATATCGAGCCTGTTTTGGCAACGGTTATTAGACAATGATGAGATAATATTTTGTAGCGCTTTATTTATATCTTTAATGTTGATACCGCGACTGCGTATTCTTGCGGTGATCCCATTTTGTGCAGTTTATTTTTCACTTTATACTTGTTTAGCATTAACGGGAAGTTTTTTTGCTTTTCAACCCGTTACTAATTTCCCCTTTTCAAATTCAGCCCCTCTACAGGCTTCTGTAGACGGGCTGAACCATAGCATAGTTGTGCAAATTAAATCATTGATCAGTGAGCAAAATAGAGGATATTTTCGCGCCAAATTAGTTGAACTTGATGGGCATCACTTAAATTATGCTCCTTTATTGGAAATGCGTTGGTACGCACCGACAGTAAAAGTTCAGGAAAACGAAAAACACTTTTTTATGGTGCGCTTTAAACCTGTTTATGGACGTGCTAATCCGGCAGGATTTGACCAGCAAAAATACAAGTATTCTGAACATATTGCTTACCAGGCTATTATAAAATCACATATTCTTAAGCAAGAATCGAGTTTTTCCTTAAGAGCTTATTTATATCAGAGCGTGTTACATCTTTCCGGTGCTTTAAATAATCAAGGCGCTATCTTAGCTTTATCTTTTGCAGATAAATCATTAATTCCAGCAACGCAAAAAGCATTAATTAAAAAGTTGGGTATTAGTCATCTGTTTGCTATTTCAGGTTTACATATTAGCCTGTTTTTTTCCTGTATTTATTTATGTCTGGCTTATTTTACTCAGCGTTTTTTCCCAAACAAATACCTTGGCTGGTTTTCCTGGCGATTTGTTAACTTGAGCGCATTACTCGGGGCATTTTTATATGCTTATTTAGCCGGTTTCTCCTTACCGACTCAACGCGCATTTTTAATGTTATTGGTTGCTGTTTTTATTTTATCAATGAAACGTAAGTGCAGTTTAATCGACTTATTAGGCCTTACTTTATTTGTTATTTTATTATGGGATCCTTTATCTGTACTCAGTTTAAGCTTGTGGTTATCCTATTTTTCTGTGTGTGTGATATTAATTATTTTATGGCGTTTCCCACAATTTAAGCGCATTGAAGTAAAAAAAGGAGATATTCTTAAATTTACGAAGATCAAACATTACGTCAAATTTTTACTGCTTATTCAGTTCTCTATGAGTCTGTTAATATTACCTGTTCAGTTATTAAGTTTTTCATCTTTTTCAATGCTTGGTCCCTTTATTAACCTGGTGGCGGTGCCGCTTTTTTCACTGTTAATTATTCCTATTACTTTATTAGGGGTTGTTTTTTCAGTTGTTTATCAACCGATCGCAGTACTGTTATTCACTGTTGCAGATAGTTTAATGAGTTATTTTTTTACTGTTTTTGAGCAAGCACAATTTGCCTATCTGTCTTTTTCTTACGCTCATGGATTATTGCTGATCTTTTTTGTTGGTTTAATGTTAGTACTTTATATTTTACTGAGCTTAAAAGAGGTTAATGCTCGCCTCAGTTATTGTTTTACTTTTATACTGCTCTCCTCGGTTATTTTATTATTATGGTTGGAAAAACAAAATAAACCCCAGGAGTGGCAGGTCGATGTGCTGGATATAGGGCAGGGATTATCGGTTTTAGTACAAAGCCAGGGGCAAAGCCTGCTCTATGATACCGGGCCGCGTTATCCGTCAGGGTTTACCACAGCAAGCGTTGAGACTGTGCCCTATTTACACTCTATTGGCATTGACAGGTTAGATTATTTGGTGGTAAGTCACAGTGATCTTGACCATGCGGGTGGCGTGGATGTGATTAACGGTACTTTTCTGCCTGAATATATACTCGTCGGTGAACCGTTAACGCCTCATGCAGGACAGAATAAAAAAATGATATTGTGCCGTGCAGGGATGAAATGGTCATTAGGTTCGCTGTCGGTAAAAGTACTGTCACCATTCACGTTAAGCACAAATAATAATAACAACTCTTGTGTTTTACGTATTGATGACGGTACTCAGTCACTTTTGTTGACTGGCGATATTGAGAAAAAACAAGAGGTTATGTTGGTTTCACAGTATGGGCAAGATTTGAAAAGTATGCTTTTGCTCGCCCCTCATCATGGCAGTAAATACTCATCAAGTGAAACATTCATTAAAACCGTCGCGCCGCAATGGGTGATTTTTAGCGCAGGATTTATGAATCAGTGGGGATTTCCGTCCACGCAGGTAAAGTTACGTTATCAAGATCAAGGTGTTAGAATGGTAAACAGTGGTTTAAATGGATTTATTCGTTTTAAAATAACAACAGATAATATTATCATGCAAACATATAGAGAAGATCTTGCCCCTTATTGGTATCATCACTCTTTTTCTCTCTAGTATAAGTAATTGGTGGATCATGGAAAATAAAGAAGTAAATAGTTGGCTGGTTTTTAGGCGTCTACTGGGATACGTTAAAGAATTTAAATTGGGCTTAGCTGCTGCGATTCTCGCTATGGTTGGTTATGCCGTGATTGATACCGCTTTTATCTATTCAATAAAGCCTCTGATGGATGAAGGCTTGACCGGGCAGAGCCCTGAAATTTTAACCTTTATGCCCATTTTTGTGATTTTAATTATTGCGGCAAGGGGAGTGGTTGCCTTCGTTAGTTCATACTGTATGTCTTGGGTAGGGACCCATGTGGTCATGAAATTACAACGCCAGTTATTCAGCCATTTAATCGCTTTACCTATTAGCTTTTTTGATAAAACAAATACCGGTGACTTGCTCTCTAAAATCACCTATGACGCCAACCAAGTTACGGCTGCCTCAACCAAAGCCTTGATTAAAATATTTCGTGATGGTGCCACTATTATTGCTTTGGTCGGTCTGATGTTTATACAAAGCTGGCAGTTATCATTGGTTTTCTTTTTGATTGCGCCTATCGTGGGGTTTGCTATTCGCATTGTGAGTAAACGTTTTCGTAAAATCAGTAAAAAATTGCAAGATGCAATGGGCTCAGTGACAACGGCTTCAGAGCAGATGTTAAAAGGTCATAAAGAAGTGTTAATGTTTGGCGGCCAAACACTTGAAAATAAAAAGTTTGAGCAGGTCAGTAATACTGTTCGTTCGCAAAATATGAAAATGGTCAGCGCACAGGCGATCAGCACGCCTGTAGTACAAAGCATCGCCTCTCTTGCTTTAGCCTTTATTCTATTTCTGGCCACCAAGCCCTCTATTATTAATGACTTAACTTCGGGTACCTTTATTGTCATCATTTCTTCTATGATGGCATTAATGAAACCGGTCAAAGTCATTACCGAGGTGGTTGGTGATATACAGCGGGGTATTGCTGCCAGCGTGAGTTTATTCAATGTCTTAGATACAACTTCTGCGGTAGATTCCGGTACTAAAGTGATTAAACGCGCAAAGGGTGATATTGAACTGAAAAATATTGTCTTA
>DATBNI010000413.1:0-5053 GCA_036554425.1 Psychromonas sp. | reverse complement strand
ATACCCCTATTAGGAACAACCATGATCAAAGAACAACAGAACAACCCGTTACACGGCCTTAAATTAGAAGTGCTGCTGACAGAATTAGTTGAGTGTTACGGTTGGGAGATACTGTCTACCGCTTTGCGTTTTCATTGTTTTAAGACTAACCCATCTATTGAAGGCAGTCTCAAATTTCTAAGAAAGACCGAGTGGGCAAGAGTGAAATTAGAGGATTTTTATTTATATCGATTTAAACGCATGCCCAAACCTGATTCGCAAGAGTATGAATTAGCTCCCCGAGAGCGGGGTTTTGCAGCAGGCATCCTGCCGCGTGATCCGATGATCCTGACGGTAGAATCAATAGAGCTTTCTCAGGCCAAAGCTGCATCGAACTTTCAGGCTAAAACACAGCTGCATTCTAAAGATAGAGTCTCTCATAAGCGGGAACACGGCAATGATCGTGATCATAAAGCAAACAAAACTGAGCCTTCCTATGATCCCAGCAATCCTTGGGGAAAAGTAAAATAACTTATTTATTTTGCTTTTGTGATTATGAGAGGGTTTGTCAGGGATGAAAAATCTTTCCGCTCAGTGATTTCGTATCTTTGCCTTAAAGCTGATTAAGCGGAATTAAAAGGTAGGAAATACCATTAGCGGCGGGCTCAGGAAAGTGCCCGGCTCGCATGTTGATTTGAACAGAAGGGAAAAACAAACGCGGTAGAGATAAATTTTTGTCACGTTGTTTCCTAAAATTTATAAATTCAGCTTCGCTAACACCATTGGCTAAATGAACATTCAATCTCTGCTGTGCAATACTGCTCTGCCAGGCGAACTTATCTCGTTTCGGCGTTTTATAATCATGGCAGGTAAAAACCCGGGTTTGATCCGGTAGTTTTAACAGCTTTTGAATGGAATGGTATAAAGTCTGCGCATCGCCACCGGGAAAATCAGCGCGAGCTGTACCGTAATCGGGCATAAATAAGGTATCACCCACGAATAGCGCATCTTCAATCAGGTAACTCATACAGGCGGGCGTATGACCTGGCGTGTGTATTGCCTGTAGGCTTAATTGACCAATATTAAGACATTCCTGATCGCTAATGAGTTTATCGAATTGTTCTCCGTTTGTATTGAAACTATCTGGAGTATTTAACAATTTGGCAAATACCTTTTGTACTTTTTTGATATGTTCGCCAATGACTATTTTGCCTCCTAGTTGGCTTTGGAGATAAGCGGCTGCGCTTAAATGGTCTGCATGTATGTGGGTTTCCAAAATCCATTGTAAAGTAAACCGCTTCACATTTAAGTAATTAATAATAAGATCCGCCGCCACAGTATTGGTTCGGCCTGAGCTTGAGTCAAACCCCATAACGCTATCAAGGACAGCACATTTTTTGCTTGTCGAGTCAGCAATCACATAGGAAACCGTATTGGTTTCCTGATCAAAAAAACTTTCCACTAGCAGCATCCTCACTCTCCATAAATTAACTGAATTTAAACCCTGTGTTGTTAATAAAATATTAGCTATTTGTGTTCATAAAGACAGGGCTGTGATATTTTTATTCAGGTAAGGGATGAGTTGTGGGCCGTTTATTGATGGTTTAGGGGGTTGTGCAATGAGTAGATAATAACGCTAGTTCTCATTTGCCCGTTATAAAAAAAGCCCTGTTAAATAACAGGGCTGGTGGTTTTAAACTCTGCGATAGGGCAGATAAGTCGGCTCCCAGATTCGTGATGCAAGTTCCCGATCAATATCTTTATCCCGCAGAATACATTCTGCATCAGTTTGCTGAATTTGCTCAAGTATTGCCTTGGCAACATGGATAGAAACGGCCCTTAGCTCACTGATTTTTGGAAATACACAACCCGCATCAAGATCTTCTTGTGACACATAATCGGCTAATGCAAAAGATGCAGTGGTAAACATATCCATGGTGATTTTTTTAACTTCAGCTGTGATCGCCGCGAGCCCAACACCGGGGAAAATAAAGACGTTATTGCCCTGTCCGATACGATAGACATTGTCATTAAAATGCAGATCATCAAATGGACTGCCCGTTGCTACAATAGCTTGACCATCGGACCAGCTATATATATCTGCCGGCACCGCTTCACAATGACTGGTCGGGTTAGAAAGCGGGAAGACCATAGGGCGTGACGTGTACTCTAACATTTTCTTAATATGATGCTCTTGAAATGCGCCGCCTATGCCACTACAACCTAATAAAACGGTAACCGGAACATTATCTAGTAACTCTGTGAGACTGACCTTATTAGCATCTGCTCGTGGCCAATCTTTTGCTAATGCAACGGGTTTAGCAAAACGTTTTTTGTATTCATCTAAACCTTCCCTGTCTTCAAACACAACGCCGCGGGAATCGAGGATAAATATTTTATCGCGCGCCTCCTGGTGTTTCATACCTTCTTTAAGTAAACCCGCAAAAATTTGGTCGGCAACACCAACACCGCCAGCCCCTGCGCCGTAAACCGCATAAGTCTGATCGGCTAATGTTTCACCTTTTATTTTTGTGGATCCAATTATGCCGGCCAGCACAACAGCCCCGGTACCTTGTATGTCATCATTAAATGACGGCAATTCATCTTCGTAATGAGATAAGTTGTCAAAGGCGTTAGATTTACTGAAATCTTCCCATTGTAAAACAACTTTTGGAAAATGTAATTTCACCTGCTCAACAAATGTTTTAATAAAGGCTTTATAGGGTTCACCTGTTAAACGTTTTTTTGGGACCCCTAAGTACATAGGATCAGAAAGTAAATCCTGATTATCTGTCCCTACATCTAATACTATTGGCATGCAATGATCCGGATGAATACCCGCACCTAATGTATAAAGTGATAATTTACCAATAGGTATGCCCATTCCGCCAACGCCTTGATCGCCAATCCCAAGAATGCCCTGGCTATCTGTTACGACTATAATTTGGATGTCTTTACCTGAAAACTGTCGTGCCATGCCGCCTATATCATGAATATTATCCGTTGTTAAATAAAGTCCTCTGGATATCTGAAATCTGTGGCTGAATTCTTGACAGGCTTTTCCGACCGTCGGGGTGTAGATAATAGGAGTCATCTCTTCAATGTTACGTGAGATAAGTGCATAAAATAATGTTTCATTTCTATCTTGCAAGGCACGTAAATACTGGTATTTTTCAATATCCGTAGAGGAAGTGGTGAATCCGTGATAAACCCGTTTCAATTGATCTTCAAAGGTTTGTACTCGTGGTGGTAAAAGACCATCAAGCCCAAAATCTTCACGCTCCTGATAAGAAAATGCAGTACTCTTATTCAGTGTTCTATTGCTGAGCAGTTCATTTCCAGTAAGAGAAACAGGTCTAAAGACGTTACCCTTAGAATCTTCCCATCTTAAATATTTACCTGTACCCATTACTCTCTCCATTATTAATATTTAACCCGAATACTGCAGCTAAGATAAAGTATTCGCATGAACTTAAACTATACCCACGTAAGGTCATTAATAAAAGGTTATTTGTTACTAATGAGCATGGAATAATGAGAATTTAGCCCATTTACAGCTGCTATTATTCGCTGTAATTTTTCACCATAAATAATTTCGCGTGTTTTTCATCCAATCTCTATCAACCTCATTAGCTGGTGATGGTGAAAGCGGAATATTGCGCGCCGGCAGCAGGTCCAGATGAAAAATACGGCCTGCGGAGAATGCCGACATAGCACACTAAGAGAAGATAATAGCATTTTTGGCTATTCCCCTTTTAAAACTTGCTGCTCAGTTACATTATTTTTGAATAAATCTAGCGGGCTATAGCCATGTAGGTATTAAGTCCTGTTTTTTCCTCAGAAACTAGCTAGACATGAATTCTAGTCTGTATATTTATCTGATCAATAACATACTGTTATTCAAAATTTCTGTTCAGCTTAATTGCTTCAAGATAGTTTCAAAGGCGGTTTTGTCATGAGGGGCTGTATTCGAATTAAATGGATCTGCTTTGCATAAAATAACAGGTTAAGATTTGCTGACTAGAATCTTAACCTGTCTGTCTACCGGGTCAATTAATGAGTGTTTATTAGGCTAATACAAATTTTTCAAAAACATGAGCAACACCGTCTTGATCGTTACTCAAGGTAATATAATCAGCAACGGCTTTTACATCATCGGTTGCATTAGCCATGGCAATACCCAAACCTGCGTATTGAATCATCTCCAGATCATTACCCGCATCACCCACACAAATAACCTGCTCATGAGTAAGGCCGAGGTAAGTCGCAAGTGCTGCAACACCATTTGCTTTACCACTTTTTTTGCTCATAAATTCATAAAAGAAGGGGGCGCTTTGTGCCATGCTATATTTTTCTTGGAGAGAATCCGGCAAGCGATTAATTGCCGCCGTCAGTATTTCCGCTTCATCAATCATCATGATTTTCAGCATATCCTCAGAGGGTTCGAGTGTCGTAAAATCGCAGATATTGATTTCAATTTTATTGATGAATGCTTCATGCTCAGTATATTTGCTGATTTTAGGGGTGATTAAACCCAGTTTAGAAGAGTAAGCATGAGTATTGACGCCTAATTTAAGCGCTAAATGGTATAAGTCCCGTGCATCCTGGCCAGTTAAAAATTCACTGCGAATAACTTCTTTAGAGGCAACATTCAGTGTTAATGATGCGTTATAAGTCAGCACATAATCATCGACTGTGGTTAAACCAAGGGCTTCTAATGCGGGTAACATGCCATTAATAGGTCTGCCGGAAGCAAGCACAACTTTTACGCCGATTGCCTTTGCTGCATTAATGGCTTTTCGTACTCTCTCGGTAATCTCTTTTTGGCTATTCAATAGGGTGCCATCCATATCTAATACAACAAGTTTATACATTAACAAGGTTCCAAACTATTTAAGATAGAAAATTAACGGTTGCAGTAGCGCCTGCAATAAAAACGATTATACAATAAAGTCGGAATATCCATAATGGCATACTCCGTCCAAAGGATCCTTTTTTTAAATCCTAACAATGATTCACTCAAAGCATCAGCGCTCAAGTTGATCCTATTTATAGCCAGAATCAGGTTTTATCA
>DATBNI010000364.1:0-6911 GCA_036554425.1 Psychromonas sp. | reverse complement strand
TCCTTGTCGCCACGGCTATCAGCGTTCCTATTCCTCTGCTGATGCCCCTAATGGTTGATGAGATATTGCTTGATAAGCCGGGCAGAGGCGTTGATTTTATTAATCATTTTTTACCCCAGTCGCTGTATCAGCCGGCCAGCTATATTGTAGTTATCTTTCTCTGCGTGATTGTTATGCGCACTTTCAGCCAGTTATTAAATATTCTGCAGAGCCGCCAGTTTACTCTGGTTTCCAAAACTATTACCTGTGCTATCCGCAACCGCATGATTGATAAATTGGGGCGGATCAGTATTCGCCAGTATGAAACGCTCGGCAGCGGCGGTATCAATTCGCATATTATTACAGATATAGAAACCATTGATAAATTTATCGGCTCGACCTTAAGCCGTTTTATTATCAGCCTATTGACCGTTATCGGCACCGCTGCCATCTTGTTGTGGATAGACTTATATCTGGGGCTGTTTATTTTATTGGTAAACCCTTTTGTAGTGTATTTATCACGTAAGTTAGGCGCGCGTGTAAAGCATCTGAAAAAGAAAGAAAATCAGGCCTTTGAAAAGTTTCAGAGCCGCCTGATAGAAGTGCTGGACGGCATCTACCAGCTGCGTGCTTCGAACCGTGAAAAGGATTTTTTAAACGGGCTTAAGGTACAATCCGATGATATACGCAGCAGTGCGGACAAATATGCCTGGCAGAGTGAGGCCGCCAGCCGCAGTTCATTTTTATTATTCCTGTTAGGTTTTGAGCTGTTCCGGGCGACGGCTATGTTAATGGTGTTATTCAGCGATTTAAGTATCGGGGAGATTTTTGCTGTCTTTGGCTATCTGTGGTTTATGCTCTCCCCCGTACAGGAACTGCTCAGTATTCAGTTTTCCTGGTACAGCGCTTCTGCCGCGATTAAGCGTATTAATTCTCTGCTGCAGGTGGAGGAGGAAGATCGCGGTATCAGTAAAGTGAATCCCTTTATTGGCTGCCTGGCGGCTGAGGTCTGTATCCGTAATCTTAACTTTGCCTATGATAATGAGCGGCAGGTATTAAATAATGTATCTTTAACTATTCCCGCCGGCAAAAAAATTGCGCTGGTGGGTGCCAGCGGCGGCGGAAAGTCGACCCTGATCCAGCTTCTGATTGGTGTTTATCAGCACAATAGCGGTGAAATTTTATTTAATGGTGAAAAAAGCACGGATATCGGCTTTGATATTATCCGCGATAATATCTCAGTGGTACTGCAGCAGCCGGTACTCTTTAACGATACCTTGCGCCATAACCTGTCGCTGGGAGTGACTTACACCGATCCGCAGTTATGGCAGGCGCTGCAGGTTGCACAGCTTGATGATGTGACCGCGCAGCTCAGCAATGGTTTGGATACCCAGCTCGGGCGTCAGGGAATTCGTCTGTCTGGCGGGCAGCGTCAGCGGGTTGCGATCGCGCGTATGGTGTTAACCGATCCTAAATTTGTTATTTTAGACGAAGCCACTTCAGCGCTCGATACCGCCACCGAAAGCGCGCTGCATAATGCACTTAATGCTTTTCTTAGCGGACGCACCACCTTGATTGTGGCGCATCGTCTGTCGGCCGTAAAGCAAGCCGATCTTATTTATGTTTTGGAGGATGGCCAGATAACCCAGTCAGGAAGTCACAGTGATTTAGTCAAAACTGAAGGCTTATATCAGACCCTTTACGGCACGGTTCAAAACGCCTGGTAACAGCTGTGTAAGTACAATTTCTTTACTTTATCAAAAGCGATGAGCAACAGAATAGGCGCTTACAGGGCTATATTCTCGCCTATCCGCTTAATTAACTCTTTTTCTGCTGGTGATTTAATTTACTTTCCGGGGTACGGTTAAGTGAATATGGTTTCACCGGGCGGCTAAAGAGATGTCTGATCCGGCTCTGGTTTCAACTCTTTTTCACCTTCTTTGATGGCTTTTTGTGCCCGCTCATCCAGCGGGATACAGCAGCGGTTATTTTCTTGAGTTAAGCCTAACTCATCAAGCATAGCGCAATATTTATTCCACCATTTTTTAATAAATACCATTTTTTCCTCTCCTCAGATTAAGCTGCTTTATAGTCTATCACTCTTAATGGACGGGTGTTTAACAAAGGACTCTGAAAAATTGAATGGAGAAAATAGCCAGTCATCATAGTCCCATTAAAAATGAAATAACGTTGGCTTTTAGTCAATGACTCATCTGCCATCCCCATTGGGTTTCCTGAAATTGAGGTGGTAAACCCGCAAGGATGAAAGAGGGGACAAGTATTAATACGGCACCTCCCGCTACGCTATCAATAAACCCTGCGGCAGATGCTGATAACATCAATGCTAATGCGTGACTTATCCATTGCTTCTATTATCTTCTTCTTTATTCCGTTAATTTTTTAACGGCTTGAAGATCATAGCTTTTAATCAAAACCGAGGTATCCATACGTCCTAAATTGCGGGTTTGGAGCTCAGCATAGGCGTTATCTACTTGCTCTGTTAAAGGCAGTTCGAGATTGTGCCTCTTCGCTTCATCTAAGCAGATAGCCAGATCTTTTCTCATCCAATCAACTGCAAAACCAAAATCAAACTTACGCTCAGACATAGTGACAGCTCGATTTTCCATCTGCCATGAACCCGCTGCGCCGTGTTTAAGTACATTGACAACTTGTTCAATATCAAGCCCCGACTTTTCTGCAAGTATGATGGCTTCGCTTAACCCTTTTAGTACGCCTGCGATACAAATTTGATTGACCATTTTGCAGCGTTGGCCCTGGCCATTAGGGCCTAATAAGGTTGCTTGCTTTGCGTAACTATTTATTGGCGTAATTATGCGCTTAAAAATATCGGGTTCACCTCCGCACATAATAGTAAGGGCGCCGTTTACAGCCCCGGCTTGGCCACCGGAGACGGGCGCATCAATAAAGTGGATTTGCTGCTGCTGACATTTGTTTGCCAGCTCTATTGCTAATTCGGCCGAAGTTGTGGTGTGGTCAACTAGAATTGCATTTTCTTTCATGCCTGCCAGTATGCCTTCTGATCCGTAAACAACACTTCTAACGTCATCGTCGTTACCAACACAAACAAAGACAATATCGCAGTCTTTAGCTGCTTCTGCCGGCGTTGCAGCTGATGAACCCTGGTATTCTTCACACCATTGCTGTGCTTTGTTTAATGAGCGATTGTAGACAACAGTGTTTAACCCGGAGCGCTGCAGATGCCCGGCCATCGGGTATCCCATTACGCCTAATCCGATAAATGCTACTTTTTGTGTTTCCATTTTTTTCTCCTAATATTGGCCAATATGCTGATTCTATTATTATCTTGTTTTAAGTTGAACACTTTTTGCATGTCCTTTATAGGTATTAGCTATTATCATTGCGACTATAAAACAACCTAATGACATATGTCAATCCAATGGAATTAAAGTATTTCAATTGAATGTGACAGATAATAAACTGGGTCATATCTTTTGATTGTAGATCTAATGTTGGTGAACTCGTGAGTGAAAATAAATTTAAGCAGATAGCAGATAGGATAGAAGCCCGTATTATGGATGGCATTTATCCTCCTAATTTTAAGCTTCCACCTCACCGTGAATTGGCCAACGAGCTGTCGACAACGCCTGCAACCGTTGCAAAAGCCTATAAACTGCTTGTTGATAAAAGGCGGGTGGAATCTTTTGTCGGACGGGGAACATTTGTGTGTGGTGAATCTAGCTTAAATCAAGTGATTAGATCGGTGGAAGATACGAGCTCTTTTAACTTTTCTATTCTGCAGCCTTGTTTAAGTCACAATCTTCAGCCTTTAAAAAATGCATTCGAAAAAGCAGCGTCTCAGTTCAGCATTGATCTGATTGGCTATACTGAAAATTCAGGTCATGAAGCACATCGTTTAGCGGGTGTTAATTGGGCTAAAAAGTATGGCTTAAAAGGCGGGAATGCGAACAATACCTTACTGACTAACGGTGCCCAGCATGCACTCTCACTTGTCATTGAAGTACTGAGTAAGCCTGGTGACACTATTGCCGTAGAAGCGTTAACCTATCCCGGTATTATTGCTATTGCAAGTTTATTAGGCCGGCAAATAGTGAGTGTTGATTTTGATGAAAATGGAATGTGTCCGGTCAGTTTGGCAAAGGTATTAAAGATGCATAAACCCAAACTGGTGATTGTTATTCCAAGTCTGCAAAACCCGACAGGAATAACAATGCCTGCTGCCAGACGTGAAAAAATAGCGAAAGTTATTTCTAAAACAAACAGTTATTTAATTGAAGATGATATTTATGGATTTCTGAATGCCGATATCATTCCTGCCATTTGTAACTGGCTGCCTGAGCAAGGGTTTCACATAACCAGTTTATCGAAAGCAATCAGCCCCGCGATGCGCTGCGGTTTTATTAAAGTGCCTGACAGTCATATAGCAACCATTGGCGCCCAAATTCGCGCGAGTATCTGGCTTTCATCTCCCATTAATTATATTGCCGCTGCCCAAATGATTGAATCAGGCATAGCTTATAAATTAGCAGAGCAGCAAAGACTGATTGCTGCTCGCCGTCAGGCTGTCGCGCGTGAAGTTTTTGATATGACCTATTTAGGCTGTGACGGTTATCATATTTGGTTGCCACTTCCAGAGCATTGGCAGCAAAATCTGTTTGTGCTGGAAGCTAAAAACAGAGGGTTAATTGTAAGCAGCGGCAGTTATTTTAATGCTGCCGATAGAGCCATTAATCATGTTCGTTTATCGTTAATGTCTATTAACTCCGATGATAAATTAAAAGAAGGTTTAAGCGCGCTTAATGCACTATTGAAATCCAATATAAAAACTGTGTTTCCGTTTTAAAATGACGACAGGCAATAAAAGCCCAGCCAGCCCTTTTTTGACGGATCATTCATGTATAATCTATTATTATAATCTATGGCAGGAGGTAATTATCAGGTGATTTCGCTATTAATCTCCCTTGTTTATAGATCATAATTTACAGTCGTCACGATTTTTGAAAAAGACTCAAAAACCGCAGCAACTTGCTCACTGAAGAGCAAGGCGAAGCTTGATGCATCGTGCAGGGGGCATCATCTCCTTATCTCTCTTAAATAGCCTGTCGCTGTTTCGGATGAATTCTTTAGGGTTATTTATGTGCTTTTCAGCAACAGCAAGTTTAAGTTTGGGGGTGGTGTTAATCCCATTGGGTATTTATTCAATCAAAGGAGCAGCCAGACTACCTGGTGGTTTTACATTGTTGGCGTTAGCACCTTTACTGTTTGGCCTGCAGCAAATTGTAGAAGGTTTTGTCTGGCTAGGTCTTGCATCGGAGAATGCGTTCACTATCCAATCCGCCGCGCTGGGTTTTATGTTTTTCTCTCACTTTTTCTGGTTGGTGTGGGTTCCTTTATGTTGTTATTCCATTGAACCAAGCGGGCTAAAGCGAAAGCTGTTTTCTCTACTGCTTTTTTTAGGCCTGGCTCACGGGTTATTGATGTATGTGCCATTACTCCTTTATAAAGATTGGTTGAGCGTCGAAATGGTTAACCATTCTATTCATTACAGCACACGGCTGCTGCATTACGACTATATGCCGGCTATTATTCTGCAGATTTTGTATCCCCTGATCATCCTTGTGCCTTTGTTATTGAGCAGTAATGGTTATGTACAGATTTTTGGTGTTATTGTTTTTTCCTCGCTGTTATTTACCCTGCTGCATTTTAATTACGCGCTTATTTCGGTGTGGTGCTATTTTGCCGCTGTATCTTCCGTTTATATTCCCTTTATGATTATTCGCAGCTCAAACGGGCCGAAAAATTAGTATCAGTTCATTGAATGAATTTATCGGGCGTAAATAATGGCAAGGGCTGGTTATATTCGCTGCCATCCAGGGTGTGGCGATCAGGAAAGAAGCCCTCGCAGTGCAATCTTCTGCAGCCGCAGAGAAAGGTCTATAATATACATTAGAGTAGGGTTCAGAAGGAGCAGGAAATGAGCTTGAAAAATACGCCACAGCAGTGGGGCTGGTTAAGTAAAGCCTTCCATTGGGTTATGGCAACGCTGATTTTTGTACAAATTCCCCTTGGTTTGTATGCCGTGAATCTCAAATTATCCCCACTAAAACTGAATGTGTTTTTGTGGCACAAGTCGATCGGCATACTGATATTATTATTGGTTATAGTCCGTCTCCTATGGCGGCTCAACAATACCATCCCGATGGCACTGGATAACAGCCCATTGCTGCAACGACTCGCAGGCATCATTCATAACCTGCTTTATGGCCTGATGTTTTTACTGCCGCTTTCCGGATGGATAATCTCATCCGCAGCAAATATACCTATAAAATTCTTTTGGCTGATACCATTACCGGCGCTCGTTGCGCCGAATGAGCAGTTGAAATTACTGGCCACAGATGTACATTATGCCTGCGTGTTAGTTTTAATTATCACTCTGGTAATGCATATAGGTGGCGCAGTCATGCATCATTGGTGGTTGCGGGATAATATACTTAAACGTATGTGGTTTTAATTCACAGTCTTTCGGGAAAGACCCTATGCTGAAAAAAATGGTTATTAAATTTACGCTAATCTTCCTTATCTTTAGCACGTCCTGTTATGGGGCAGATTGGCAGTCGGATAACGCAAAAAGCAGCCTGCAGTATGCCGCTAGTTTCGAGGAATCTCCCGTTAAGGGCACCTTTAAAGAATTTTCAGTGGCCTATGCCGTCAACGAAAAAGGCAAGCCTGCCCGGCTTGAAGTGAAGGTGTCGATTGCCAGTGTCGATATGGATAACAGCGATATCAACGAAGTGATTCGAAGCGCCGAATGGTTTAATGTCGATCAGTACCCTCAGGCTGTTTTTGCTAGTGACAACTTTAAAACTACTATTAGCAGTGGGATAAAAAACAACTTCATTGCCAGAGGAATATTGCAGTTAAAAGGCTTGAAA
>DATBNI010000336.1:0-3722 GCA_036554425.1 Psychromonas sp. | reverse complement strand
TGCCGTGAAAGTGGCAAGATTTTGCAATGGGTTCATCTTGCGGACAGCCCTGAGCATAAACTGCAGTTATTGGCGGCTATTTTACAACAACAAGTGAAAGAAGAAGAACAGCAGCAAAAAGTAATAGTGTTTGTAAAAACACGCGAGCGCTTAACCGAACTGGTTGCACAGCTTGCCGAGTTGCAAATCCCCTGCACCTATTTACGTGGAGAAATGGATCAGGAAAAACGCAATCTGGCTTTAAACCAATTTAGAGCGGGTAAAATTAATATTCTGATTGCAACCGACGTGGCAGCCCGCGGTATTGATGTACCTGATATCACCCATGTGATTAACTATGATATGCCGCGCAGTGCCGATGTTTATGTGCATCGCATTGGCCGCACTGCACGTGGCGGTAAGAAAGGGATAGCGATTTCATTAGTTGAAGCTCATGATGTTGATATGCTTGCAAAAGTTGAGCGTTATACAGATCAGGTCATAAAACGCAGGGTGATCAAAACCCTACGCCCAACGCATAAAGAAGCACAACTCAGTCAGCGTAAAGCAAAAAACAAAGTCAATAAAAAAAGTAAAAATCGCGAAGAAGAGTTGAAGAAAGAACAAAAAGCGAAGCGTCTTAAGAAAAAAGAGGATATGGGTAAACAGCGCCATCGTAATATAAAAGCTAAAGGTAAACCGAGCTGGGCCGGGAAAGGTAAAACAGAGAAAACCACAGAAGAATAGTGACTAGCTGCGGGCTGCTAAGCCCGCAGCTAGCAGCTCGAATTACATTTGATCGCGATAAAAAACCAACTCTGCTGAACTCGATTCAGATTCAACAAAATAATATCCTGCACTATCAAACTCTTTTAACTTATCTAATGCAGTAACCTGTTGCTTAACAATATAACGCGCCATTAAACCCCGCGCCTTTTTGGCATAGAAGCTAATCACCTTATATTGGCCATTTTTTTGATCTTTAAATACCGGTGTAATAATCTGTCCGTTTAACTCTTTTTTCTTCACGGCTTTAAAATACTCATTTGAAGCGAGGTTAATCAATAAATTATCACCCTGCGCTGCTAATGCATTATTTAACCTTTGGGTAATTAAACTGCCCCAAAACTGGTATAAATTCGCGCCACGCAGATTATCTAATTTAGTCCCCATTTCTAAGCGATATGCCTGCATCAGATCCAGTGGTCTTAACAAACCGTATAATCCCGATAAAATACGTAAATGAGTTTGCGCATAATTTAGCGCTTCGAGACTTAATGACTCTGCCTGCAGCCCGGTATAGACATCCCCCTGAAATGCAAATAACGCTTGTTTGGCATTATTTAAAGCAAACGGCTTATGCCACTGGCCAAACCGCGCTACATTCAGTCCCGCTATCTTATCACTCACTTTCATCAAGGATGCAATATCCTGCATGGATAATTGATTACAACGATTTATCAATAACTGACTTTCATCAAGTAAATCAGCCTGTGAAAACGCGGCTATTGGCGCGGGTGTTTCAACGTCTAAGGTTTTAGCCGGGGAGAGGACAACTAACATTTGTATTCCTATTAATAACGGGTCAATAAAAAAGCGACTCATGTCGCCTTTTTTAAAATAATCGCTAGAGGTGTTACCCCCTCGGCTTTATACCCAAACTACTTGAAGATGCCGGCATCAGCAAGTAGTTTAGATATAAATTAAAAGTCTACTGTAACATCAGAAAGTTTGCCGGTGTCTAACTTTTTTCGGCCTTCAGTTGATTGCAGCTTGATCATCAATCTCACATCATTTTCTGAATCAGAATAGGCTAATGCTTCGCTATAACCGATAACGCCGCTTTCATATAAATCAAACAGCGCCTGGTCATAGGTCTGCATACCATGTTGGGATGATGATTTCATAATCTCCTTAAGGGTATGCAGTTCTCCGGTACGAATAGCTTCGGCCATGGTAGGTGTGTTATATAAAATTTCAAATACAGCTTGCCGCCCTTCTCCATTTTTGGTGGGAATTAACTGCTGGGCAACGATGGCGCGTAAATTAACCGACAGATCAAAGAGAAACTGGCGATGGCCTTCCAGCGGCATTAAATGCAGAATACGATCTAAAGCCTGGTTCGCATTGTTCGCATGCAGCGTGGCCATACATAAATGCCCGGTCTCAGAAAATGACAGAGCGAATTCCATGGTTTCTCGTGTTCTTATTTCTCCGATTAAAATAACATCAACCGCTTGCCGTAATGAATTTTTCAGTGCCTCATCAAATGAGTCGGTATCAATACCGACTTCGCGTTGGGTTATCACTGACTTTTCATGTTCGTGAATAAACTCAATAGGATCTTCAATGGTCAGGATATGACTGCATGAATGCTGATTGCGAAAACCAATCACTGCCGCTTGTGTTGTTGATTTACCCGCCCCCGTCGAACCTACAAATAAAATTAATCCCTTTTTTGCCAGGCAGATATCTTTTAATCGTTCCGGTAAATTTAGCTCAGCAAAGTCAGGTATTTTAGTTTCGATACGGCGAAGCACCATACCAGGTTGCTCTTTTTGCATAAAAGCACTGATCCGAAAACGTCCGCCATTGCTGGATAGGTACGCGAAATTGGATTCTTTAATGATCATAAACTCAGCAAATCGCGTTTCATCCATGACCTTTTTTAAGAGCTCATAAACGTCTTCGCTGGTAAATTCTTGTTCACTGATAGCATCTAATTTCCCATTTAATTTCATGGTTGCCGGCAAGCCAACTGAAATGTATAAATCAGATGCTTTTAGTTCGTCTACCTTAATTAATAGCTTATCTAGCATAGTAAATTGGCCTTAGAATGTTTTAGGATCAGCGGCTTTCTGCATAGCATCAGCGTGTGAAATGACCCCTTCTGCAACTAAATTACGTAAACTTTGATCCAGCGTCTGCATGCCGTGTACCATACCTGTTTGAATCACCGAGTACATTTGCGCAACCTTATCCTCACGAATTAAATTACGAATCGCAGGAATACCCAACATAATTTCATGTGCGGCAATTCGCCCACCACCTGTCTTTTTAAGTAGAGTTTGCGAAATAACCGCACGCAATGATTCAGATAACATTGAGCGCACCATGGCTTTCTCTGACGCAGGAAATACATCAATAATACGGTTAATGGTTTTAGCCGCAGAAGTTGTATGCAGGGTACCAAATACCAAGTGACCCGTTTCCGCTGCTGTAATTGCTAAACGTATGGTTTCTAAATCACGCATTTCACCGACGAGAATAACATCGGGATCTTCCCGTAATGCACTTTTTAGTGCCCGGTCAAAACTTAAGGTATCTTTATAAACTTCACGCTGGTTGATCAGCGATTTTTTTGTTTGATGGACAAACTCGACAGGATCTTCGATGGTTAAAATGTGCTCATGACGACTTTCGTTAATATAATCAATCATCGCCGCTAAGGTGGTTGATTTACCCGAGCCCGTTGGTCCCGTGACTAAGACTAGACCGCGAGGAAATTCTGATATTTTTTTGAAGATTTCAGGCGCGCCGAGTTGCTCTAAGGTTAAGACTGTACTTGGGATAGTACGAAATACAGCACTGTTACCACGCTGTTGGTTAAAGGCATTAACACGGAAACGCGCTAACTCAGGAACCTCAAAGGAAAAATCGGTTTCCAACTCCTCTTCAAAATCTTTACGCTGTTTATCGTTCATGATGTCGTAAATAAGACTATTTACCGCTTTATGATCTAA
>DATBNI010000307.1:0-8556 GCA_036554425.1 Psychromonas sp. | reverse complement strand
ACCTGAATATTACTCAGGTTTATTAGGACAAGAAGCTACCGATAAGCTAAGAAAACGCGCAACTGGCACAGGTATTGCCAATGCTCTATTAGCGTTAGTAGCACAACCACGTAATCAAGGCTATGGCTCGGCTTTACCTTATATCGGCAAGGCTTTAATGGCGGGGCAACAAGCAGGTCAAAATGTTATTCAAGGTGGCTTGCGTGATTTTGATGCACAACAACGTATTGCTGAAATGAAACGTCAGCAAGAGCAAAGAGAAGCACAACGTAAATTTGCTAGTAATTTGCCTGAAAATATCCGTGATGCTGCTGCTGCATATCCTGAAATTGCTAGTAAATATGCTGAAAATATAGCAATTCCACAGCCAAAAGCTAAACTTTTAACACCAGAAGAGCAAGTAAGTTTTGGATTGCCAGCTACTGGAAGATTTCAGCAAAAAGCTGATGGAACATTTGAACAAGTTTCTGGAACAGCTCCACAATCTCCAGCTTCAGTGCAAGAATACAATTTTGCAAGACAACAAGGTTATGGCGGTTCGTATGACGATTTCCTTCAAAGGAATAAACGCCCTGTCAATGTTGTTAATGTTGATGCTAAAGGTGAAGGAAAATATCAAGAGGTTTTAGGCGGCAAACTTGGAGAAAGAGATTTTGGAGTTATAGATGCTGGTCAAACTGCCATGGATAAATATAATTCATCTCAACAAGTTAAAAACTTATTAGCACAAAATCCAATTACTGGAGTTGGCGCAGAGCAAATAACTAAACTTAATAATTTATTATCATCTGCTGGATTAATTGATTCAACAAAAGGTGTTACCACAGAAGTTTTAGCGGCAAATCTTGCAAACACAACATTACAAAGCATTAAAACTTCTGGTCTTGGTGCTGGTCAAGGCTTTACAGATAAAGATAGGGAATTCCTTGAAAGAGCAAAAGCCGGTCAAATTACTATGACTGCTGGCGCTTTAAAACAATTAGCCGAATTAAACGAAAAAGCCGCTATTGCTTCAATGAAAAATTACAACACTTTAATTAATAGATTGCCAGAGCAAAATAAATCATATTATGGTTTAACCCCTGTAAAAATACCAACAGGCACTAGCAAAATTGAAGGCAGATTAAGATAGGATAATATTATGGATGAAGCTACAAGAGAAGTTGTTTTTGATTTGCCAGAAGATTTGGTAAAAAAATACAATAAAAGAGAATATGTTGTTGATGTTGATGCTTCTTTACCTGAAGAGCAGCAATTAGAAATTGCACAACAAAATTTTGATGATTGGTATTTAAACGAAACCACATTGCCATCACAATTAAGTTATTCTCAACCAGAGCAAATTGGTATTCCTACGGCTATTTATAGAGGTGCTGAAAAGGGTATTGGCGATATTGCAATGGGATTAAAACAAGGTGCATTACAAATACAAAGAACAAACCCTTTAATGGCTGAAAGTCCTGAGCAGTCAAATCAACCATTAGAACAACAGTTGCAACAATTATCACAAGAGCAGATTGCTAGAGAATCAGAATATGAAAAAACTAGACAAAAAAGACCATTTTCATCTGCTATTGGTGAAGCGCTACCTTTTGCATTGACTAGAAGTCCTTTAACCGCAGGTGTAACGGAAGCGTTAAAATACGGACAGCCCGGTGAAAGGGTTACAAGAGGCGCTTTAAGTGCAATTGGCGCTTTTGGTGGAAATGTTTTAGGTAAGGGATTATCAAATTACGTTAATCCGCAATTATCTAATCAGCAAATAGCTTCAATAAGAAACGCAGAATCATTGGGAGTTAAGCCAAGATTATCAGAATTAACTGGAAGCACTGATATTGCAAACTTAGAAGATGTTATAGCTCAATCTCCATTTGGTGGGAAAGTATTGCAAGCTCAAACAAAAAATCAGCAAAGATATAATGAAGCGGCAGCAAAATCTATTGGCATGAAAGCTAGTGAACTTTCAGATGACGTTTTATCAAACGCAAGGCAACAAATAGGCTCTGTATATAGAGCTGTTGAAACATTGCCAGAGGATGTTGCCCCAATTAGGTTTGGCAAAAAGATTGAAAATGCAGCAAATAAAATATTGGCAAGAAAAACAGTTGCATCAAAAATGAATATGCCAGAAATTGAAAATCCGCTATTGTTTGACATGGCTGAATCATGGAAAAACATGGCTAAAAAAGGCGATTATTTTACTGGGGCTGATTATGTGGTGGCTCGTGAAAACTTATCAAACCTTGCGTGGGCGGCAGAAGGAAGCGAAAAGATTGCTTATCGCAATTTATTAAATGCACTAGATGATGCTGCTGAAGAGTCTTTAACTAAAGCAGGTCTTTCTGATTTAACCAAAAGTCTTAAAACAGCAAGAACTCAATACTCAAATTTAAAAACATTAGAAAAAGGAAATGTTATTAAAAATGGAGATGTTGATATTAAAGCGTTAAGAAACGCATTAAAACAAGGGAAAGAATCTGCATATAGAGAAGGATTAATTAAGTCAGATTTGGCTAAACTTTCAAAATACAGTGAAGCCACACAGCCAATAAGAGAGGGTGCGCAAACTGCAAAACGTGGATTTTATCAAGAGCTTATAGAAAATCCATTAACTGCAATTCCTATGTCTTTAGTAAATTCGCTTGCTGCTAGAGCCGTTACATCTCCAGCTTTATCTTATGCTCCAGCTAAACTAGGTGGCACACAGATTGGTAATGTAACAGGCAATATATTAGAAAGAGGCGCAAAAGTTCCATCTATTGCATTAGAGCAAGAACTTTTAACAAATAGACTAATGGGCAGGAACAGAGGTTTATTAAATAATAATGAATTGGACAATTAAAAGGATAATTACATGATGGACAAAGAATCAATTGCAGCCGCAGCAACAAAGGCAACTTATGGTGGCGCTAGTGGTGCTGTTTTTTTTGGATTAACCGCAAATGAAGTCGCAGCGCTTGGCGGTTTGTGTGTAGCTGTTATCGGTTTGATTGTTCAGATTGTGTTTAAGGTACTTGGACATTTAGAATTAAAAAGGCATCATGCGGAAGTAGAAAACAAATGAATCGCGCACCTATTGTCGGCTTAGGCATTAGTGGAATTGCATTAATAGGATTATTGGTAGCAGAGGGTTATAGAGACAATGCCTATATACCAGTAGCTGGTGATGTGCCTACTATTGGCTTTGGCACTACACAGGGCGTTAAGATGGGCGATAAGATAACAGTACCCAAAGCACTTAATCGTGCATTATCCGATGTGCAAAAGTTTGAAGGCGGTATCAAATCCTGCGTAAAAGTTCCACTACATCAATATGAGTATGATGCTTACACAAGTCTAGCTTACAACATTGGTTCAAGTGCATTTTGTCGTAGCACGTTAGTGCGTAAATTAAACGCAGGTGATTACACTGGCGCTTGTAAACAAATATTAAGATGGAATAACTTTAAAGGTAAGCCATTACGTGGTTTAACTATTAGGCGAGAAAAAGAATATAAACAATGTATCGGCAACTAAGGACACTTAATGCAAGATTTATTACAGT
This sequence comes from Psychromonas sp., assembly GCA_036554425.1. Lineage (GTDB taxonomy): Bacteria > Pseudomonadota > Gammaproteobacteria > Enterobacterales > Psychromonadaceae > Psychromonas. The sequence continues at coordinate 5,012 of DATBNI010000307.1, read as the reverse complement.
ATTGCGAAACAGAACGCCAAGTTGAAGTATTAAAAGCTGTTATTGAACATGGCAGTAACACACAAGCTAGTTTTAAACTGGGAATTGCAAGACAAACCGTTGATAACACAGTTAATCGTGTAAAAAGAATTGCAGCGACAAAAGGCTGGTCGCCTGAGCATGATATGACTAGACCAGTGCCAGATGCGTTCGTGGTTCGTGGTGTTTCCACTTACTACAATAAAGACGGCAAGCCTAGTGGTCAATGGGTCAAGTCAAAGCTGGATGATGACAAGTTTCAAGAGTTATTAAAATCAGCCGTTGAAGGTTTCAAGGATGACTTGCCAAGAGTATCACTTATTAACCCACCGCCATTAGGCAATGACAATCTACTTAATTGCTATGTTATCACTGACTATCATCTTGGGATGCTTAGCTGGTCAGAAGAGACTGGCGAGGATTGGGATATACAAATAGCCGAAGATTTAATATACAAATGGTTCGCGCAAGCTATACATCAATCGCCCGATGCTAATACTGCAATTTTTGCACAGTTATCAGACTTCTTACACTTTGATGGGATGGATGCGGTCACGCCTGCTAGTAAACATTTATTAGACGTTGATACTCGCTTTGCTAAATTGGTTAGGGTGGCTATCCGTATTATAAGACAGATAATTGATATGTTGTTACAGAAACATCAGCACGTTCATATATTGATGTTGGATGCTAATCACGACCCAGTTAGTCAGATATGGTTACGCGAATGGCTTGCTGTTACTTATGAGAACGAGCCACGCATAACAGTTGATACTTCACCTAATCCATATAATGCGTATGAGTTTGGTGAAACAGCTTTGTTTTTCCATCATGGACACAAGAAAAAAATTACAGACGTATCAAGTGTATTTGCTGCACAGTTCCGTGAGATGTATGGCAGAACAAAATACGCTTATGCACATACTGGACATTTGCACCATCTAGACATTAAAGAAAACAACTTGATGATAGTTGAGCAACACAGAACATTAGCTGCGCCCGATGCTTACAGCGCACGTGGTGGTTATCTATCCGGTCGCGATGCAAAAGTTATAACATACGACAAGAGATACGGTGAAGTTGCTCGACTGACTATTAACAGCGAAATGCTAAAATAATGCTAAATTTTATCTTGGGCAAAATTAACTACAAATATGTAGCTCTAGGGCTTGTTATTTTTAGCGTCTTAATGTCATTGCTTTACCAGCTAGAGAAAACGCGCCACAAAGCCACAGTAAGCGAATTTGAGGCATTTAAAGCTAAAATAGCCAGCTTAGGTGAGATTCAAAAGGCTAAAAACAAAGAAATAGAAGCCAGACAGGAATTAATAAATAAAACTATCGTTAATTCGTACGAAGAAACCATTAAACAAATTGAGGCTCACTATGAAAACAATCCTAATACTAAGTATATTTATATTAACAGGATGCAAGACGCTAATTCCAGTAGCAGTAGAATGTCCAACACAACCGACAGCACCAGCACAATTAACTCAAGACTTGACGGAGTTGAAAAAGATACTGCCGCCAGAGATAGCGAGCAAATACAAATAGACCTAAACAAAGTATCGCAAGAAGTAGTGCAATGCTTAGAATTAATAAAGTGGAATAAAACTGGTATAAACAATTAATGATAATACGGATGTGAATAAAAGGACTATTTATGGCTACATTAACAGCAGAACAATTTAGGAAAATGTTTCCGCAAGCTAATAACGAACCTGTTACTGGCGCGTTAGCTACAGGATTACAAGCTATTGCTGACCCATTAAACCAATATAGATTACCTGAATCAATGCCTGCTGTTGGTGGAATGTCGGCTGCTGATTTTACAGGATTAACAGGCGCTCAAGGTGTATTGCAAGATTTTAGTCGTGGCAATTTGCAATCTGGTGATATGCGTATGTTTGACTTGCTAGGCTTAGGCGCTGGCGCTGCCCCTGCCGCTAGAACGGCTTTAAAAGGTGGTGGATTGCTAGGCAAAGAGGCATTACGCCAAATGAATGAAGGCACTGGCTTGCTAGGTAAAGTGGCTATTAACCCTAGACAATATGTTGTTCAAAAAGAACCTAATATTTTAATGTCAGAATTTGTACCTAATGTTAAATCTGGGGAAGAAATGATAGTGCAACACAACTTAACACCAGAAAAACTTATTGCTGCACAAAAACTAGGTGGTATGCCAGTTCCTTCATTAGCTATTAGCAAAATTAAAGACCCATTAACAGGATATGGGGATATATCATTAGTAGGGTCAAAAGAAATGGCAATCCCATCTACTAAAAACCCAATATATAAATCAGACGCATACACAAAGCGCAGACCAAATATTGATTACAATATTGATTATAAAAGTCAAGAAAATTTGAAAGGTTTATTAAGTGATGTTATTGATGAAGTTCCTAGCGGTGAATCAAAATTTGGTAGCCTTGTGCAAGAATATGATAGAAAAGCAGATAATAGATTATTAAAAGCAAAATTTCTTAAAGATAACAATACTTTGCCAGATAGAAAACTATTTCCAGATGACTATAAATATAATGCAGAAATAGATAGATTAAGCAGAGAAAATGAAAATCAATATATGTCATGGTTAAATAATTTTGAATCAATCCTTCCAGAGTTTGGAGTCAATATTAATGCAAGATTATTTAAAGGGTATTCTTCATCTGGGAACAGAAAATACGCCCCATTAACTTTAGAAAATGTTGTAAAAGAAATGAAAGGTGGGGCTAATACAGAAGGATGGAATTATGGAGTTGGCAACATTAGAGCATTAGTTACTCCAAAATTTAAAAATTTAAAAGAAATAACTTCTAACAGAGATAGAATTATAACAAGTAAAGACTTTGATAAAATTAAAGATAAATTTGATGCTGGTTATAATGATATTACAAGTAGATTGCGTGAAATAAATCCTGTATATGACGCAAACGATACAATGCTAGAAATTGCTGAAAACAAAAGTTTTAGCATTTTAAATGACCAATATAAAAATGTACCAGATTCTTTAAAAGCTGATATTGCAACGTATTACGATAGTCTTAAAAGTATGCCAACAGGATATTTTGAAATAAAACCACAAAGAGCTGTGGATATAGGTGAATTTAAAGGGGCTATAGTTCCAGAAAATATTTCACAAGACGCATATAATATTTTGACTAATGCTGGAATAAAAGATATTTACAAATATGCAACTCCAGAACAAAGAAAAGAGTTATTTAAAAAGTTTGGAAATCAAATGTTTTCTGCTGGGGCGGGGTTGCCATTAGCGACAACCCCATATATGGATTTTAATAAAAAATAAAGTAATTCATGATAATACTGATGCTTTAAGTTTAGTATATACATAATATATACACTAATAGTTTAGTTTTTAAGCTATTTACAAACTTAGGAAATTACTATGTAACACATTCAATGCAAAAATCGTTGTGTTGAATATTTTGCGAAATATTACATACAAAGGAAATTATTATGTGGACATCACCAGCAGTTACAGAGTTAAGATTTGGTATGGAAATTACAGCATACGTAATGAATCGTTAATATGATATTCGTTACAGACTGTTATTAAAACACACCCCACACGCCTATCGCAGAAGCGCAACCTTGTGGGGTATTTATTTCAATAAGACCCAAATTAGGGGTTATCAGTCCCATAAAGGGGTATTTAATTTAATAAGACCAAATTATGGCTTAATTTTATTTTGGCTTTTTTCATTATTATCTAAATAATTTATATGATTCTTTGCTGACCTTTCTATCTTATCTAACAAATATTCTATCTTGCAATATAATTTTGGATTTGTTTCTTTTAATTCCTTTTTTTGTCTGTCAAATATTCCAATCAGTGACCTTACATCATCAGTATTATTAACCTCGCACATTTTCAACCTTTCTATTAAAAATAAATTAAAACTTAATTTTATTTTGGCTTTCTTGCATTATTATTTAAATAATTTATATTAATCTGTGCTGACCACATAAAAGTTTCTATCTCATCTAACAAATCTGCTAACTTAGAATATAATTTTGGATTTTTTTCTTTTAATTTCTTTTTTTCTATGTCAAATCTCTCAATATGTAATCTTAAATCATCAATGTTATTAACTTCGCACATTTTGAACCTTTCTAATTAAAAACAAGTGGTATTACAATTTCCGTTAAAGCAGCAAGTAGTACACATTACCATCCTACCATCTGCTGTCATAATAGTATGAGTATTACATTGAGCTGACGCTGCCATTGATGACACTGCTAATAATATTGCCACTATAATTTGTTTCATTTTATCTCTCCAATTGATTACATTTAACTAGCCAGCTAATTCGCCATACAGAATTGTATGACAAGCCAAAATCATATGCCACTTCTTTAATGCCTTTGCTTTTTAATGCCTTTGCAATTTGCATTGTTGTTAATTCATCAGGTTTCTTTCTTTCGCTTCTCATTTTATTCCTTAAAAACTATTGAACAATTATTCACAGTAAATGTTAGCCCCTGCTTTTCGTCATTGTCCCACCGTTACGTTGCGCTAGTTGAGCGTGATTGGAAGGTTGGGCTAGTTAATAAAAAATTCATTATTCACAGTATAGTATTGGCATTATTATCATAATTGCTATCATGACAAGCCCAGCAATTGAGATGACAGTAAAGATTTTTAGAGCCCTATTATTTGCTTCATATCTATCATCCATCATCTTTTTAAGTTTCCAACTAAATAGTTTTTTATCGTTAAAAGCATCTACCGCCTGCTCTTTTGTTTTGTAAATTCCTAAAATAGATTTACCATATTTAACTGTATAACCATCAGAACACTCTGTTATTTTACCTTCCAGCTTTCCATCATTGTCGTAAAAGTTCATTTTGTATCTCCTTTTAGTTAATGAAACTTGAAATTATAACAAGTGCAATAAAAGCTATTATAGAACCAATAACAATTGTTATTGTTGTGCGCTTTTGAAAAGATGCGTATTCAGTATCATTCAATTT
>DATBNI010000444.1:0-8372 GCA_036554425.1 Psychromonas sp. | reverse complement strand
TTTGTTTAAGGTGCTTTGTTTTTATTTTTGTTTTTAACTTCTTTATGGCATTATTTTTAACCAGTCCATTACAATATATTCCTTCGGCAGCATTGGGCATTGTGCTGGTGGTTGCATCCTTATCCCTGATTGATCTAAAGGCGCTGTGGCAGCTGCGCAAACGCGATAATTCAGCCTTTTTTCTGGCTCTAACGACCTTATTGGCGGTGCTTTTTATTGGCGTTATTCCCGGGATCACCCTGGCGGTGCTGTTAGGTTTATTCCAATTCTTACGCGTTGTGATGCGCCCCACGGAGCAAGTCTTAGGTCTTGACCATAAAGGGGTAATACGCAGCATAGATAACGCGGGTAAAGCCAAGGCAATCTACGGTGTGTATATTTATCGCTTTAATTCACCGCTGACCTACTTTAATGCCCTGTACTTTAAACGCCAGCTGCTCAAAAAAATCGCGGGAGAAAAAGGGCTGGAATGTCTGATTATTGATGCAGTACCCTGTTTTACACACCTGGATTTGAGTGTCATGGCCATGCTTGCCGATTTGCATATTATCTTAAAACAGCTCGGTATTCGTCTGGTTGTGGCCGGACGCAAGCGGCAAATGCTCAAGTGGTGTGAATTATCCGGCGTATCAACCAAAGATGGCGGGGTATTGATCCGTTCAGATCTTTATTTAGCCTTAAAAATGAATCAGATCTATAAACAAGCACTCGCGGAAGGATTGGCACCTTTAGTCCATAAACCATCCGATGAGAATGGCGTAATTCACAGTATTTTATAAGGATATTAACAGCCAATCCAGGGATTGGTTTACCTGCTGTGAGGATTTTATATTTTGGCAGATAACAACAAAGTTATTGCAGCGCGGCGACGGATAACGCGGCTTAAAGAGGCAGCCCTAATAAATTGATAAAACCAAAGAATTTTAAGCAAGCGGCAATTAATGTAAAAAAGTAAAGAAGCCTGCATCTAATGATCACAAACACAAGGATCTTTTTTACTTATTTATGCAAGGATCTTGTAGCGAAAAACAGATCTTAGCGGTAGAATTATCGGCTCGAATTTAATAACTGGAGTTAGTGATGTCCCTGGCAATTTGGCAAGAGTGCCTAGCACAATTAAAAGATGAACTGTCAGCCGGAGACTTCAGTACTTGGTTACGTCCTCTTCAAGCAGATTTTAATCATTCAACCCTGTCGCTGTATTCCCCTAATAAATACACCAGCGAATGGGTGCGCAACAAATACATGGCGACCATTGAAGATAAAATTCAACAACTTGTTAACCAGGAAGATCCTAATCTCTCGATTAAGATTCGTTTAATGGTTGGCAATGTCAGTTCTGTTGAAAAAAAACCAGCAAAGCCAATCCCAGCCCAGGCAACACCTTCAAATCAACCCTGGGAAGGGGAGAGTAAAGTCAATAGAGTGCCTCATAGAAGTAATTTAATAAAAAAATACACCTTTGAAAATTTTGTTGAAGGTAAATCAAACAACTTCGCTATCGCAACCACCCAGCAAATCGCTGAAAATCCGGGTGATGTCTACAATCCTTTATTTTTATATGCGCATCCAGGTTTGGGTAAGACACATTTATTACACGCTGTTGGCAATGCTATTATCGCAGAAAACCCCGACAGTAAAGTGGTCTATATCCGCTCAGAGCGTTTTGTCCAGGATATGATCAACTCTATCCGTAACAATACGATAGAACAGTTTAAAGAATATTATGCTTCACTCGATGCACTGCTGATTGATGATATTCATTTCTTTGCCGGTAAAGATCGCTCTCAAGAAGTACTTTTCCAAACCTTCAATTCGATGCTGGATGCACATCAACAGGTTATTTTAACCAGTGACCGCTTTCCCAAGGAAATTGAAGGTATTGACGAGCGTTTGCGGACACGTTTTGGTTGGGGATTATCCATTCCAATCGATCCGCCTGAACTGGAAACACGGGTTGCCATTTTAATCACTAAAGCGGAAGAACGCGGCCTGAAACTACCCGATGATGTGGCTTTCTTTATTGCCAAGCGTTTAACCATTACAGACGTACGTGTTTTGGAAGGGGCGATTGCCAATATTTCTGCCAAAGCACAATTCACCGGGCAGGATATCACCATCTCTCTGGTACAGGATGCGCTGCGCGATATGCTGGCGGTGCATACCAAACAAACCACCATAGATAATATTCAAAAAATAGTCGCCGAGCATTACCGTATTAAAACATCAGATATGTCCTCAAAACGCCGTACCCGCACCGTGGCGCGTCCTCGTCAAATTGCTATGGCATTGGCTAAAGAGTTAACTCAACACAGCCTGCCGGAGATTGGAGAGGCATTTGGCGGACGGGACCACACCACGGTTTTACATGCTTGCCGGAAAGTCCAGGAATTACGCCGGGAAAACAATGATATTCAAGAGGATTATAAAATTCTGATCCGCACACTGTCGATGTAAACAAAGTCTATCTGATCCAGCCCGTCAATACTGTTGAAAATTTATTGGGGTTAAAGCTCATTAATCAAGTAATTTAAAGGCTAAATGACTGTCATTAATGACTCCCTGTCAATTTTCAGCGCGTCTAACATTCACCACTTATTTAATGTCATTGCTATAAGGTAAGTTTGATTATGCATTTTTCAATTTCTAGAGAAGCCTTTCTCCGTCCGCTGCAACTCGTGGTCAGCTCCGTTGCCGGCGGGCGTCCCGCGTTACCTATTATGGCCAATATTTTAATTGAAGTGAAAGATAACCAATTAAGCCTGACGGGAACAGATCTGGAAGTTGAACTGATTGCCCTTATTCCACTGGAAAATGCCAGTGAGAATGGGGTTATTACCGTTCCTGCAAGAAAATTGCTGGATATTTGCCGGGGTTTATCTGAACCCTGTGAAATTAAATTCCAGGTAAAAGATGAGAGAGTAACAGTGCGCTCAGGCCGTAGTCGTTACTTACTATCTTCATTACCTGCTGTCGATTTTCCGAACATAGAATCCTGGCAAAGTCTGGTTGAATTAACAGTTCCTCAGGTTGAGTTTAAAAAACTGATCGAATTCACCCAGTTTGCAATGGCCAGCCAGGATGTCCGTTATTATCTTAACGGCATGTATTTTGAAGCTTCTGAACAGTCATTACGCAGCGTAGCAACGGATGGGCATAGACTCGCATCCTGCTCAATAAAGCTTAATCAAACCATTGAGCAGCAGTCTGTGATTGTGCCGAGAAAAGGGGTGATAGAGTTAGTTAAACTGCTCGATAATGATCAGGCAAATGTCACTATTCAAATCGGGCAAAATAATTTGCGCGCCGTGATAGAAGGGTTTATTTTCACCACTAAACTGGTCGACGGACGCTTTCCGGATTATCGCCGCGTTATCCCTAAAAATGGTGATAAAGAGTTAATCTCCAATAGGGAATCATTAAAACAAGCCTTTTCGCGTGCCGCTATTTTATCCAATGAAAAATTTCGCGGGGTACGTTTAATTCTTTCTGAAAATCTCTTACAAATTACCGCAAACAACCCTGAAAGAGAGGAGGCTGAAGAGTATATAGATGTTGATTATCACTCCGCCAACTTAGAAATAGGCTTTAATGTGAGTTATGTTTTAGATGTATTGAACACCTTGAAAAGTGAACAGGTTAAAATAACCTTCAGCAACTCAGATCACAGCGCGCTAATAGAATCAATAGATAGTGATGACTCACTTTACGTGCTTATGCCAATGCGCTTATAGCCGTTAACCCAGGTGAAAAAAATCCTCAAAAAGATGTTATGCATTAAAGTGTGGTCATATGTCACTGTCTAGATTGATTATCCATCAGTTTCGCAATATCAGCTCGGCCACGCTCAATTTTAATACTAAAATAAATGTGCTCGTAGGGCCGAATGGCAGTGGTAAAACCTCACTGCTTGAAGCTATTTACTTTGTCGGACTGGGCCGCTCTTTTCGCACCCACTTAACCAGTCGCGTGATTCAACACGAATCCAAATCATTTACCCTTTTTAGCGAAATTAAAAATAATAACACCTTAATTCCTATCGGCTTACAGAAAAGTAAAAGTGGTGAGACCTTATTAAAAATTAATGGCAGTTACTGCAAGAAATTAGCTAATTTAACCCAATACCTGCCATTGCAACTTATTACCCCGGAAGGGTACACTTTACTCTCAGGAAGCCCCAAAAACCGGCGTGCTTTTTTAGATTGGGGGGTTTTCTACCATGATCCTATTTTTTACCCTAACTGGTCGCGCATTAAAAGGCTTTTAAAGCAGCGTAATGCCGCTTTAAAGCAATGTAAAAGTTACAACGAGCTCCAAGTATGGGATAATGAACTCTGTCTTTTAAGTGAAGAAATCAGTCAGCAAAGAGAAGCTTATTTTGAGTTGCTAATGCCCTTAGTAAAACAAACATTAAGCGATTTTTTACCTGATTTTTCTATCACCAGCCAATTCTTTTGCGGCTGGGATAAAAACAATAAATCACTGCAAAATTATCTGACTGATAATTTTTATCGCGACAAACAAATGGGTTATACCAGTGCCGGACCTCAAAAAGCAGATCTGCGCTTTAAAATCAATGGAATACCCGTTAGCGATGTATTATCAAGAGGGCAGTTAAAGTTATTTGTTTACGCATTACGCTTAGCACAGGGATTATTTTTAAACACTTTTGATAATAGACAGTGTGTTTTTTTAATTGACGATTTTAGTTCTGAATTAGATCAGAACAAACAACAGATATTAGCAAAGCATATTATAAATTCGGATGCCCAAATATTTATCAGTGTTATTGCAGCAGAAAATATTGATAGATTATTTGGACAGGAGCAGACTGTGTTTCACGTGGAACACGGTAAGATTACAGTAGAATAGGTGAAAGTTTGATGGCTGAAAATAGTTATGATTCGTCAAGTATTAAAGTACTAAAAGGGTTAGACGCAGTTCGCAAACGCCCTGGCATGTATATTGGCGACACGGATGATGGCACCGGTTTACATCATATGGTTTTTGAGGTTTTAGATAACTCAATTGATGAGACGTTAGCGGGTTATTGTACTGATATTATTACTACAATCCATACCGACGGCTCAGTTTCCGTGCGTGATGATGGACGCGGTATTCCCGTTGACATGCATGAAGAAGAGGGCGTTTCAGCAGCCGAAGTTATTATGACAGTCTTACACGCAGGCGGTAAGTTTGATGATAACTCTTATAAAGTTTCCGGCGGTCTTCATGGTGTGGGTGTTTCCGTGGTTAATGCACTTTCGCAAAAGCTGCGCTTAACCGTTAAACGCCATGGTCATATTTACCAGCAAACTTATATTAATGGTGTGCCCGAGGCGCCGATCGCCATTATTGGTGACACTGAACAAACCGGCACGGAAATTCGTTTTTGGCCGAGTGAAGAAACATTCTCCGATACCACATTTCATTACGACATACTGGCCAAAAGATTACGCGAGCTGTCTTTCTTAAACTCTGGCGTGTCAATCAAACTTTATGACAAACGCGAAGAAGATAAGTCGGATCATTTTCATTATGAAGGGGGTATTGAAGCCTTTGTTAATTACTTAAATAAAAACAAAACCCCGATCCACCAAAAGATTTTTCACTTCTCAACAGAGCATGAAGACGGCACTAATGTAGAAGTGGCAATGCAGTGGAATGACGGTTTCCAGGAAAATATCTACTGTTTTACCAATAACATTCCACAGAAAGACGGCGGTTCCCATCTAACAGGTTTTCGGGGAGCATTAACCCGTACCTTAAACAGTTATATGGAAAAGGAACTCGCTAAGGTTAAAAACGGCAAGAACAAAACAGCCACTGAAGGCGGTGATTCACGTGAAGGTTTAACTGCTGTTATTTCAGTAAAAGTGCCGGATCCCAAGTTCTCTTCACAAACTAAAGACCGTTTGGTTTCGTCAGAAGTGCGCCCTGTCGTTGAAGGCGCAATGAACGAGCGTCTGCAGGAATTTTTACTGGAAAATCCTTCTGAAGCCAGAATTATAACCGGTAAAATTATTGATGCGGCACGCGCACGAGAAGCTGCCCGTAAAGCCCGTGATATGACACGCCGAAAAGGCGCTTTAGACCTGGCGGGTTTACCCGGCAAACTGGCCGATTGCCAGGAAAAAGATCCCGCGCTTTCTGAACTCTATATTGTGGAAGGGGACTCTGCTGGCGGTAGTGCTAAGCAGGGACGTTCGCGTAAAAACCAGGCTATATTGCCGCTTAAAGGTAAAATCCTGAACGTTGAAAAAGCACGCTTTGATAAAATGCTTTCTTCTCAGGAAGTGGCAACCTTAATCACAGCATTAGGTTGTGGTATTGGCCGCGACGAATACAATCCGGAAAAAACCCGTTATCATCGTATCATTATCATGACCGATGCCGATGTCGATGGTTCTCACATCCGGACATTATTGCTGACATTTTTCTTCCGTCAAATGCCGGAATTAATCGAAAATGGTTTCATCTATATTGCTCAACCGCCTTTATATAAAATTAAAAAAGGTAAGCAGGAAGATTACGTTAAAGATGAAGCCGCCATGCAGGCATTTTTAACCAACTTAGCGATGGAAAATTCATCTCTGCATATAACCCCTGATGCACCTGGTATTTCCGGTATCACACTGGAAAGTATGATTCAGCGTTACCGCACTGTTCAAGAAACCATTACCCGTTTAGCGCGCCGTTATCCATCGGCTATTCTAGATAAACTTATCTATAAACCTGAACTGTCCACCGACAGTCTGGCTAATCGTTCTGCGGTATCAGAATGGGCAAGTGATGTTGTTGAAACATTAAATAGAGAAGATTTAGGCGGCACAATTTATAAAACTGAAGTCGTTAAATCTGAAGATGAACTGACCAACAATGTCATTTTTACCGTGCGTAAACATGGTGTGGATAACAACTATCTGCTTGATGAAGAATTCTTCGGATCATCTGGTTACAAATCTTTGGTTGCAGTGGGTAATGAAATACAGAACCTCCTGGAAGAAGGTGCATACATAAAACGCGGTGAACGCAGAAAAGAAGTGAATAACTTTATTGAAGCGGTAAACTGGTTAATGCATGAAGCAAAACGCGGTCTTTATATTCAGCGTTATAAAGGACTGGGAGAGATGAACCCCAGTCAGCTATGGGAAACCACTATGGATCCTAATGCGCGTCGCATGCTGCAGGTAACAGTCGAAGATGCGGTGGGTGCAGATCAACTATTCTCTACCTTAATGGGTGACCATGTTGAACCTAGACGTGAGTTTATAGAAAAAAATGCACTGCGCGCCGAAAACTTAGATATCTAAAAAGAAACCAAGTAAAACACAATATAATGCCTGTCAGTTAGTCACTGACGGGCATTTTTTTACCCTGCAAAAGGTGACATAAAAATAATAGATATGTCTTTTTGTTCCACGTGAAACAAGAGAGAAAACAGTTACTGTTAAATTAACCTCAACCGGCCAGAGATTGGCTGATAAACATTGTACCGGCCATAATACTGAGCAGCGCATTGCAGATATATAACCAGGAGAAGCGCCAGGAGCTCTGCAGGGCCATCGCTGAAGCGCAGAACCCGAAAGCAGTAAATCAACAATAACACCATCATGACTGGCGGCAGATAACGCCCCAAATAGATCAACATAGTATGGTCGCTGACCTTGTAGAGCAGGATAAAGGGCAGAACCCGCCGCCATCACAGTGATAAACAGCAAGATGTAATGTTCATCAGATCCTTTTTGACTGCGTCGCTCAGCTTGTGTTTTAGGCGCAACAGCAACAAAACGATAATGGATAACAGAATAGGTATCAGCAGCATATTATCGCTACTGAGCAGCCAAATCGACAGCGCAAGCCATCACAAAGGGCCATGACTCGCATACCTATTTATACTGCTCAATGGCCAGCACAGTAAACAAGGCAGTCAGGGTAAAATTGAGCGCGCTGGTATTAAAGCTCATATTCGCACCGAGAATGGCGCCTAAGGTAGATCCAATCACCCAATAGCTATGATTTAAAACGGTGATCAACAGATAAAAATCGGTCTGTTTTGTATCTGTTGGCGGCCTGATACCGGTGAGCAATGAATTGGTCTCGTCGGTCAATCCGCAACCTTCGCAGCCAGTGGGTCTTGAACTTATTGATAAGGGAGATACCATAAAAAAGATGGCGTGAATTCAATAATAAAATAGTCATAAAACCGGCAGGCCGACAGCCATAAACTGCGCAGCCCCAGCGTAAATCTCAGTCGCTATTAGCGTGGCGTAGATCCAGTGAAAGCCAAGTTCCTTAAACAGAATGCCATTCCCATCGCAATATAGCCAAACAGCACCGTGGCGGTTGCTTTGAAAGCGTTTAGCAAAAGT
>DATBNI010000257.1:0-12028 GCA_036554425.1 Psychromonas sp. | reverse complement strand
AATACTCTAGTTATCGTTTTTATAGTTTTCAAAAAAGATGAGGGTGATTCGATAAAAGATATGGATGACGTAAAATTTCGTGCGATCTATCTTGTAAAAGTTAATCTAGAAAACATCTTCAGTAACAGTTCAATATAATATTGATTTGAAGTAGGAGTTAGAGAGACGCCTAAATTATGTTTAAAATGCAATTAACTTTTTTATTTATAAAAATGATTGAATCAGCACAAAAAGCCCGTAAATGGACCAGATGAGTAGCAGAAACTGACCACCAGAAGTGATTGCCGATATCCAGAGCTGAGTTGCAAGTTGTTGCAAAGCATGGGATCTAATTACGAACAGAATCTGCACGTGAAATACCGGATATGGACAGGAGATAGTTGTTAAAGGAGGAATTACTGACCTGTAGAAACAAAAAATCCCTGCATAAGCAAGGAGTTAAAGTATGGTGCCCGAGGCCGGACTTGAACCGGCACTTCTCTCGAAAACGGATTTTGAATCCGTCGCGTCTACCAATTTCACCACTCGGGCATTATCTTTAATTTTAAATCAGAGTGTTGTTAAGACGGAGGGATTATACCTAGAGATGCTCTGCTGACAAGTATTTTCTAACTGACTGATTGAAAAAGCATCATCTTTTTTAATTAGCGGCTAAATCCCCCATCTTCCCTCATATTTTAGAACTTTTACTGCGCAGATAACTTTTAAAAAAATGCCAAGTGATTTTGCTTTTGCTACACTGCAGAGAGATAAACTTAAGGAATCACTATGGCCAAAGATAAGCACAAAAAAGTACAGAAAAAAAGCTTGCAACAGCAGTATCAAAGTTGCCCGCGCGCTAATTTTTTGAAACGAGCAGGCGCTTATATCTACGATCTGTTTGCTGTTTCTGCTTTACTGATGTTAGCAGGAATCTTAGCTATTATAGTCGTGATTATCGCTGATAACACCGGCTTGATAAATCTTGATGCTTACCGGGATGTGGCAGATTATCTCGCTTCCAGTCAAATATTTGCGTTATATCTGGCGATTGTTCTGATTGGCTTTTACGGTTATTTCTGGACTAAAGCTGGTCAAACGATCGGTATGAAGGCGTGGCGATTACGAGTTCAAAACAGTGATGGCAGCAATATTTCGTTTACCCAATCACTCATTAGGATGGCAACTTCAGCCTTTGGTTTAGGCAATATTTTAGTTTTTTTTGGGAATAAAAGTGCATTTCAAGACCAGTGGGCAGAATGTGAGATGGTTGTATTAACAAAAGAATTAAGCCGTTGGAAAGGTTTTAAGGGGATGGCATTTATGGATCAGGATGAAAAATAAAAAGCCACCGTCATTCACTGCTATTTTATATTAGCCCCTGTTTAACCGCTATAAAAAATGCCACGCTTGTATTCTCAATAAAGCGTGGCATTCTTGTTTATTATTTTTTGTTCAGCTTTGCCGCCTGAGCAGGTAGATGGCGAGAGATAACACCAGAAAACTGGGTAATAATGCGCCCAGTATGGGAGGCAAGTTAAAGACCAGACTGAAGGGGCCAAATAATTCCCCTGAAACATAGAAGGTAAAACCGGCAGCGATACCGAAAATTAAACGCGTGCCCATTGCTACGCTGCGTAGGCCGCCAAAGATAAAAGAAACCGACAGTAACATCATCACCACAATGGTGAAAGGCAGGACGGCTTTACGCCAAAATATCAGCCAGAAACGTTTTGCATCCTGCTCATTATTTTCAAGGTAGACGATATAGTTATAAATATCGCGCATCGACATTTTATCCGGCTCACCCAGAATGACTTCCAATTTTTTCGGTGTCAGCTTAGTCTCCCAAATATAGTTGCTAATGTGCTGAACCTCTGTTCTGTCTTCCAAAAAATTGGTTTTGCTAACATCTTCAAAGAGCCAATCCCCTTCTTTAAAGGCCGCTTTACGCGCCAGAATGGCATGATCAAGTTTTAAATTTTCATCAAAAAAGTACAGTTGCACATGAAACAGTTCAGCCTGACTGTTCATCCGTTCAATGCTGACGAATGAATCCGCATCCTTCACCCAAACACCATATTGATTACTGACTTGTTCCTCACCTTTTTTTGCCAGATAACGCATAGAATAGGCTTCTTTATCTGTTGCCGGAGCAACAAATTCACTCAAGACCATCACCGCGATAACCATGGGAATAGCCGTTTTCAGCACGGCGCCTGCGATCCGTAATTTTGATAACCCGGCGGCCTGCATAACCACCAGTTCACTGCTACCCGCCAAACTGCCTAAGCCAATCAAGGCACCAATCAAGGCCGCCATCGGAAAAAAAACAGCTAATTCAACAGGAATTTTGAGAATAACAAAATAGGCCGCATGCCAGGCATCGTAGGAGCCCACTCCAATTCCTTTCATCTGCTCAACAAATTTAATGATACTGCTCAAACCTATCAATACAAACAGGCTTAAAAACGTTGCGGCAAAAATCGTTTTGCCTATGTAGCGATCTAAAATACCCATATTAGTAATTCCGTTTTAAATGCATTAACCATCACTTGTGCAAAGTCACTTTGGTAAATTTTCCTAAACTTTGCAGGTGCAGCATAATGCCCACCAGCAAAAAGCTGATTTGTACAATCCAGATACTGATGGCGGGTAGAGTCCCCTCTTCAATCAGACTTTTCGCCGTGCTGAGCAGCAAGAAAAAGGTTAAATATAACGCCAGGGCAGGTAATAACTTTGAATAACGTCCCTGTCTCGGGTTAACTTTGGCTAATGGCACCGCCATAAAGGTCATCAATAATATTGAGACTGGAATACCTATTCGCCACTGCAGCTCTGCCTGATATTTAGGATTTTCCACAGAAAACAGTGCGGCTGTCGGTAAGGCCTCAACGCCACGGACCTTCTTTTGCACCTCACGATTAGCAATATGCACTTGGTACGCCCCGAACTCACTATGTTCAAATTCATGTTGACCAACAATGCCGGCATAACGCTGACCATCGGTTAAGGTCAGCCAGGTACCATCTTTTTTGGCATCAAGATGCCCCTCTGCTGCGGTCAACACTGAAGGAGCCTGTGTTGCATCTTCTGGCCAATGCGCAGCAAAGATCTTTTCTAACTTTTTCTTAGCTGATTTTTCAACGTAAACCACGCTGCCGTTACCTGACGTTTTAAGAAAACGCCCCTCAAGCAGGGTCGCCGAACTGGTATTCGCTTGCGCGTCTTCGATCACGCTAATCATTTTATCTTCAGTCAGCGGCGCGAGATACAAACTGTTATATGATGCAAAAGCGAAGGTGAAAAACGATAATAACAGGGTCGCTTTTAACACAGTATTGGGACTGTATCCACAGGAGGTCATGGCAATCATTTCACTGTCACTGTGTAACCTGCCATGGGCAAAAAGTACCGCAAGATAAAAACTAATAGGCAACATTAGGGTGCCCAGTTGCGGTAAATTCAAATACAACAAGGTCATGACCAAGTCTGCGGGGATAACACCATTAATAGCTTGAGCAAGAATGGTTATAAATTTTTGACTGACAAAAATAAGCACTAAAACAAACAGAATACCGATCTGGCTTTTAAATGTTTCGAGCATCAAATAACGACGAAGTATCACCCGGTTCTCCAGTGTAAATATGATCTTGAGAAAGAGAACTGAACCGCTAACGGGCTGAAATCACTTTCAAGAGGGTTAGATGTATAACTCAGCCCCTAGAAAAAGACAAACTTCCAAGGACCTTAGCTATAAACTAGTGAATTAAGCAAGTAAATACGGTAAAATTACATTTTTATGCGTTGAGAAGAGTTACCAAGTTCTACTTATTTCTATAATAACTGTATTTTCTGAAAAATTGCACAGTTAATCGCATTATACATAGCCAAGAGCCAAGGATATATATGGAATTTTTCGTAAAAAGCGGTAGCCCGGAAAAACAACGCAGTGCCTGTATTGTTGTCGGTGTCTTTGAGCCGCGTCGTTTATCGCACGCAGGTGAGCAGCTTGATGAAATTAGCCAAGGTTATTTAAGTACACTATTACGCCGTGGTGATATCGAAGGCAAAGTAGGACAGGTATTATTCTTACATAATGTGCCAAATGTATTAAGTGAACGCGTATTATTAGTGGGTTGCGGTAAAGAGCGTGAACTGACTGAAACCCAGTACAAGCAGATTATAGCAAAAACCATTGCGACACTTAACGATACAGGCTCATTAGAAGCAATCTGTTTTCTTTCTGAATTGCACATCAAAGGACGTGATACTTACTGGGCAGTACGTCAAGCAGTTGAAGCAACCCAGGATTGTTTATATAACTTCGATCAATTTAAAACCAGCAAAGAGAATACCCGCCGTCCTTTGCGTAAATTAACCTTTAATGTGACCAGCCGTAAAGAGTTAAACCGCGCGGAACTTGCGCTGCAACATGCTTTAGCTATCGCTTCGGGCGCTAAGGCCTGTAAAGATTTAGCAAATATGCCGCCCAATATCTGTACCCCATTATATTTAAGCGAGCAAGCAAGCGCACTGGGGCAACGTTTTGAAAAAATCAGCACAGAAATTGTTGATAGTGAACAGATGGCAGAGCTGAAAATGGACAGTTATTTGGCCGTTGCTAAAGGTTCGGAAAACCCAGCCTATATGTCCTTGATCCACTACAAGGGCGGTAATGCAGATCAAAAACCGATCGTACTAGTCGGTAAAGGTCTGACCTTTGATTCGGGCGGTATTTCTTTAAAACCGGGCGCAGGCATGGATGAGATGAAATATGATATGGGTGGCGCGGCCAGTGTTTTTGGTGCTATGAAGGCGCTTGCAAAACTTAACCTGCCGATCAATGTGATTGGCATATTAGCGGGCGCTGAAAATATGCCGGCGGGTAATGCTTACCGTCCGGGTGATATTCTCACCACCATGTCAGGGCAAACCGTAGAAGTATTAAATACCGATGCTGAAGGGCGTTTAGTATTGTGTGATGTGTTAACCTACGTAGAACGTTTTGAACCCGATTGTGTTGTTGATATAGCGACCTTGACGGGTGCTTGTATCATGGCCTTAGGTCATCATATCAGCGGCTTAATGACACCGCACAAAGGGCTGGCAAATGAGTTGTTAAGCGCGTCAAATCAATCTGGAGATAAAGCATGGCAACTGCCCATGGATGATGAATTTCAGAAACAGCTGGAGAGTCCATTTGCTGATATGGCCAATATTGGTGGTCGCCCGGCTGGGACTATTACTGCGGCTTGTTTCCTTTCACGCTTTACGAAAAGTTATAACTGGGCGCATTTGGATGTTGCAGGAACCGCCTGGAGATCCGGCCCAAACAAAGGTTCAACGGGTAGACCGGTTTCCTTATTAACGCAGTTTTTAATAAACCGCAGTGAAAATGAAACAACAGCAGCAAATAACTAAGTGAAACTAACATAATGAGCCAGGTTGTTTTTTACGTTTTCTGTGCAGAAGAAAAATCAGGCAGTTTAGCCCTGAGTGCTCATTTTGCTCACGCTTGCGGCATTGCTGCATTTTTTTATTCACAAAATAAAAAAGTGTTTATCTATACCGATACACAACAAGATGCATTTTCGGTCGATGAATATTTATGGCAGTTTGATGGGGACAGTTTTGTGCCGCATAACCTGTTAGGTGAGGGGCCAAAATTTGGTACGCCCGTTGAAATCAGCTGGCAAGCCCCACTGCACCCTCGCCCGATTTTAATTAATTTAAGTCAAAAAACGCCTGATTTTGCAATCAATTTTCAACAGATTATTGATTTTGTTCCATTTTCGGAACCCGAGAAAATTGCAGCACGAATACGTTACAGTGCCTATAAAAAAATGGGGCTGACGCTTTCTACTCAAACCGTTGAAGACAATTCAACGGTTGAGTCAACCAACAAAACAGAAGATTAACCGATGGAAAAGACATACAACCCAAGTGCAATTGAACAGAAAAACTACCAAAATTGGGAAGAAAAAGGTTATTTCAAGCCGCATGGTGATACCAGCAAAGAAAGCTACTGCGTGATGATCCCGCCACCCAATGTGACCGGTAGTCTACACATGGGTCATGCATTCCAGGATACGATCATGGATACTCTGGTACGCTACCAGCGTATGCAGGGTAAAAACACCCTGTGGCAGATGGGGACTGACCATGCCGGCATTGCAACACAAATGGTGGTTGAACGTAAACTTGCGGCTGAAACAGGCCAGACCCGTAAAGAGCTTGGGCGTAAAGCATTTATTGATAAGATTTGGGACTGGAAAGCCGAATCTGGCGGTAATATCTCTCAACAGTTACGCCGCTTAGGCACCTCTGTCGATTGGGACCGTGAACGTTTTACCATGGATGAAGGCCTTTCTCATGCCGTTAATGAGGTCTTTGTTAATCTTTATAACGATGGGCTTATCTACCGTGGTAAACGTCTGGTTAACTGGGATCCTAAACTGCATACTGCGATTTCAGACTTAGAAGTTGAAAACAAAGATGTTAAAGGTTTTATGTGGCATTTCCGCTACCCCTTGGCCGATGGCGCGCAAACGGCTGACGGTAAAAACTATTTAGTGATTGCAACCACCCGCCCTGAAACCCTATTAGGTGATACGGCCGTGGCGGTAAATCCTGAAGATCCGCGTTACAAAGATCTTGTCGGTAAAGAGATTCTTTTACCTTTTGTTAATCGTCGCATTCCGATCATTGCCGATCAGCATGCCGATATGGACAAAGGCACAGGTTGTGTGAAAATTACCCCCGCCCATGACTTTAACGATTACGAAGTGGGTAAACGTAACAAACTGCCGATGATCAACGTCTTAACTTTTGATGCCTGTATTCGCACTGAAGCCGAAGTCTTTAACAGCAACGGTGAAAAAAGTGATGATTATTCAAGCGAGCTGCCGAGCCAGTTCCAAGGTTTAACCCGTGAGAAGGCGCGCAAATTAATAGTCAGTTCACTTGATGACTTAGGTTTATTAGATGAGGTCAAGGCACATGATTTAACCCTGCCCTATGGTGACCGTAGTGGTGTTGTTATTGAGCCAATGCTCACAGACCAGTGGTATGTGCGTGTTGCTCCCTTAGCAGAAACAGCCAAAGAAGCCGTTGCCAATGGTGATATCGAATTTGTACCCAAACAGTATGAGAACATGTACAACTCTTGGATGAATGATCTCCAGGATTGGTGTATTTCCCGTCAACTTTGGTGGGGGCATCGTATCCCTGCCTGGTACGATCAAACGGGCAAAGTTTATGTTGGCCGTGATGAAGCTGAAGTGCGCGCAAAACATGATTTGGGTGACGATATCATATTAAATCAAGATGAGGATGTCTTAGATACTTGGTTCTCATCGGGTCTGTGGACATTCTCAACCCTGGGCTGGCCGGAAAAAACCTTAGATCTTAAAACCTTTCACTCGACTGACGTACTAGTGACCGGCTTTGATATTATCTTCTTCTGGGTTGCCCGGATGATCATGATGACCATGCACTTTATGAAAGATGAAAACGGCAAACCACAGGTTCCCTTTAAAAAGGTTTATGTGACTGGCCTGATCCGCGATGAACATGGCGATAAGATGTCTAAGTCGAAGGGTAATGTATTAGATCCTTTAGATATGATCGATGGTATTGATTTAGAGAGCCTAGTGGCTAAACGTTGCGGCAATATGATGCAGCCGCAATTAGCGGCAAAAATTGAAAAAGATACCCGTAAAACCTTTGCCAATGGTATAGAAGCACACGGCACCGATGCACTGCGCTTCACACTTGCCGCAATGGCCTCAACGGGACGTGATATCAACTGGGACATGAATCGTTTAGAAGGTTACCGTAACTTCTGTAACAAGTTATGGAATGCCAGCCGTTATGTATTAATGAGCGCCGAGGAACATGATTGTGGCTTCTCGGGTAATACTGATATGGAATTTAGTTTGGCGGATCGTTGGATTCAGGGACAACTGCAGACGACCATCAAAGACTTCCGTCACGCGCTGGATACTTTCCGTTTTGATATTGCCGCTAATATCTTATACGAGTTCACTTGGGACCAGTTCTGTGGTTGGTACCTGGAGTTAACTAAACCCATCTTATTCAAAGGCAGTGAAGCTCAGCAACGTGGTACGCGTCATACGCTGATTACTGTGCTGGAAACTTTATTGCGTGTTGCCCACCCTATGCTGCCCTTTATGACTGAAGAAATTTGGCTGCGAGTGAAAGGTATTACCGGTCAAGGCGGTGAGACTATCATGCTGGAGCCTTACCCTGAATATGATCCAAGCTTGGTTGATGAAAAAGCGGTCGAGGATCTTGAGTGGGTTAAAAAGGTGATTGTTGCGGTGCGTAATATTCGTGGTGAAATGGATATCAGCCCGAAAACGCCCCTTAATTTACTGATTAAAAACTCATCTGCAATAGATCAACGCCGTTTTTCTGAAAACCAGGCATTCTTAGCCGCGCTTGCCAAACTTGAAAGTGTCACTGTGCTTGAAGACGGACAAACAACGCCGGTCTGCGCAACGGCATTAGTGGGTGAACTTGAGTTGTTAATTCCAATGGCAGGGTTAATTGATACAGAAGCTGAACTAAACCGTTTGAATAAGCAGCTTGAGAAAGCCGGTAAAGAGTTAGCAAAAATCTCAGCTAAACTCGGCAATGAAAAATTTGTTGCTAATGCGCCTGAAGCCGTAATAGTTAAAGAGCGTGCAAAACAAAGCGAGCTGCAAACAACTTGTGATAAGTTAAGCGCACAGATCGAAACGATTAAAGCGCTATAAATTTACCGGGTTTCGTTAAAAAGGATCGTTTTTGATAGAAACGATCCTTTTTTTATGACGTTTTTTATAATGACAGATTTTTTAATAACCTATCCATAGCGCGATATGCAAGGGATTCAGTCAGATGATGACGCTCTACCCTGGCGCTTTCGGCCAAGTCAGCAATACTCCGTGCGACTTTTAAGAGACTATGCCAGGCACGAATAGATAATCCCATTTGATTAATCGCCTGCTCAAGAAACTGTGCATCTTCAAGGCTCAACAGACAATGCAAGGCTATTTCCCGGGTTGATAAAGCATGATTTAGTTTCCCCTGTCTTTGCAGCTGTTTATCTCTTGCTTTTAACACTCGACTTTTGATTTGCTCACTGCTTTCACCTTTAAGCACCTGCCCAACCTGCGACGCTGACAAAGTGCCTTGAGGTAATAAGGGCACCATAATAGAAAGTGCAAACCTGTCTAAAAACGGCCCGGATAAACGCCCTAAATAACGTAGAATCTGATCCGGCGTACTGCGCCTCAAATCACCACTGATATGTCCGCAAGGACTTGGATTCATCGCTGCGATCAATTGAAAATGCGCAGGAAAAGTGACTTGATTTGCCGCTCGGGAAATAGTGACTTTATGGCTTTCAAGAGGTTGACGTAAACTGTCTAATACCGAGCGGGGGAATTCCGCTAATTCGTCGAGGAATAAAACGCCGCGATGAGAAAGTGATATTTCACCCGGTTTAGGTTTCCCCCCTCCCCCAACCAATGCTACAGAAGAAGCGCTATGATGAGGGCATCGATAGGGGGGCTGGAACCAATCATCCCGTTGCTTGCCACAGACAGAATAGATAGCGGCAGTTTGCAGCGCCTGTTTTTCGGTTAACCTTGGTAACAGGGTCATAAAACGTTCGGCCAGCATGCTTTTTCCGGTACCCGGAGGGCCGACTAAGAGCAGATTATGTCCGCCAACTGCCGCTATTTCTAAGACCCTTTTTGCCTGCTCCTGGCCTAATACATCGCTCATATCCAACGGGTTTTTGGCTTGGGTTTTAGGCGCAGCCTGTGCTTCGGGCAAAGTTTGCTGTTTTTGTAAAAATGCACAGACCCCAATGAGGTTGCCCGCAACATAAGCTTTTGCGCCGGTTAGCGCACTTTCATTTTGATTTTCGGGACAAATAATTAAACAGCGGCACTTTTCTTTGGCAGCCAAAGCACAGGGAATTAAGCCATCAACGGGTCGCAGTTCACCGGATAAGGCTAATTCCGCAAAGCACTCAAACCGGCCAATATCATCCCCTCTAATTTGCTCTGAAGCGATTAAAATCCCAAGGGCGATCGCCAAATCAAACCGCCCCCCTTCTTTAGGTAAATTCGCGGGGCCAAGATTAACAGTGATCCTTTTGCTGGGAAATTTAAAGTTACTGTTAAGAATGGCGCTGCGTACTCTTTCTTTTGCTTCTTTGACTGATGTTTCCGGTAAACCAACCAAGGAAAAACTCGGCAAGCCAGTACCTAAATGTACCTCCACTAGGACTTCGGGTGCATCTACCCCTAATAGTGCGCGGCAATATAAACTTGCGAGTGCCATATATTATGTGGCCTTTAATGTAGGTTATAAAAATTGATTCATTGCTGTCAGTATAGGCAAGGTTAAAAATTAAATAGCGTTTTACAGAATAACTGCGAGCACCCGCTATAAAAAACAATTACACCGCTTGAGGATACAAGTGTAGAGGTTAACTATCCCCTATCAGACCTTCATTTTTTGCTTACAAAAAAGCCAACTCCTTCAGGAGTTGGCTTGGAAAAACTGCATCCTTATTACAAGGATAAGGAAATTTAAGCGATGATTATTCTAATGAGGAATAATAAGCGGCCACATTGACCATATCAGCATCAGATAGTGCCTGCGCTTGTGGAATCATCATCATAGACATTCCCCCCTGGCGCTGCCCCGATTTGTAGGCTTTTAATGAGGAAAGCAGATAAGCTTCTTTTTGCCCTCTTAAATTAGGGTAAATTGGCGCGGCTGAAATACCCTCAGCGCCATGGCATGCCGCACAAACAGCTGACTTAGCTTTTCCCGCTTCTAAATCTGCAGCAGATACCAGAGTGGGAGAAACTAAAAATAATGATACAAGTAATAATTTTTTCATTAATATTTCCTTTTTTTAAGACATTGAAAATTATAGCTCATTATTTCTTAAACAGCCGAGAAGGATTAAGACAATGAGAGTTCAGCGAATATGATATAAATCATTGATTTTATCTAAATTATCAAAGTTCACATTAAGATCTTTCAGGCGGCCATCTTTCACAGAATAAATAAACCCATGAATAGTCAAATCTTGTCCATTTGCCCAGGCTTCCTGCACACAAGTTGTATGACAAACATTTTTTGCCTGCTCGATAACATTAAGTTCAGTGAGATAATCTAAACGTTGCATTTCCGTCATTTCATCAGTGAAACTATCGCTGTATTTTACATAGATATCTTTGATATTGCGCAACCAACCATCAATTAAGTCAAAAGATTGCTTTTGCATTGCAGCACGAATACCGCCACAATCATAATGCCCGGTGATAATGATATGTTTAACTTTTAAAACATCTACAGCGTATTTGATAACCGACATACAGTTTAGATCAGTATGTATGACAAGGTTGGCAATATTGCGATGAACAAATATATCCCCGGGGAATAATCCTAATAATTGATTGGCGGGCACACGGCTATCGGAGCAGCCAATCCATAAATATTCAGGAGACTGTCGATTAGCAAGTCGCGGGAAAAAGGTAGGATCTTCTTCGTTTATTTTTGCAGCCCACTCTTCGTTATTTTTTAATAACTCTTCTAATAAACTCATACTTACCTTTCTATTTAATGTACATTAACACTCAAGTAACTTGAGGAATATTTATGCTTATACCATATCAGGATAAATATTCAGATACATTACAGCACTTCAGAGAACATTTTTCTATATTATGTGAGCCGTGAGGGAACAGACTTCTATGATCAGGAGATCTCTTTAGCCGACAAGCAGCTTAAGGAATATTTATGCTTATACCCTATCAGGATCTAGATTCAGATACACTACATAACTTAATTGAACATTTTATATTACGTGAAGGAACAGACTACGGCGAACAGGAGATCTCTTTAGCCGAGAAAACAGTGCAGGTGTTTGACTTATTAAAGCGCGGCCGCATTGTTATTCTCTACTCAGAACTTTCCGAAAGCGTCACACTTATCCGTAAGGAGCAACTCTCTC
>DATBNI010000254.1:0-5460 GCA_036554425.1 Psychromonas sp. | reverse complement strand
TTTTCGTTTAAGCGCTTGGTGCGATGACTACTCGAACATGGGGAAAGGTTAAGAGCATGCCGCAGGCATTCAGAGCATGTGATAGTAGGGCGAGTTTGCCGGAAGGCAAGTGTTACGAGCGGGTGAGCTCTGCGAGTCCTGCCCCATCGCCGGCGTTTTGCACAAACTGAGCAATTAAATCCAGAACAATCCCTGTTGATACCAAAAGAATTTAATTTGTGATCTGATGTGATATTGTTTATTTATCATTAACTAAGCGATTATCATATGAAAAATACTCCTCAAATAAAAATCCCATATACAAATAATGCGAGCCTTAAACTACGCTACTTGGCAGTACAGAAATTCCATGAAGGTCATTCAAGAACTTCAATTGCAAAAACACTTAATGCAAGTCGACGCTTGGTTAATGAATGGATAACAAATTACTTATCAGGTGGTTTTGATGCATTAGCATTAAAGCTAGCGACAGGTCAGCCTTCTCGCTTAAGCAATGAACAAAAAATACAATTAAAAGAATACGTAATAGCTCATGCCGTTAAAGTGCAAGGAGGTAGATTGATGGGTAAAGATATACAAAAATATACCCAAGAAACCTTCAATGTGAACTACGGAGTCAGAAATATTTACCGTTTAATGAAAGAGTTAGATATTGTTTGGATAACTTCTCGTTCTAAACACCCTAAGCAAGACTTAGCGGCTCAGGAAGCGTTTAAAAAAATTCCTAATTGAATCGATCATCATAATCCCTGGCCATGTTGCACTTGATAAGGTAGATGTTTGGTTTCAAGATGAGGCACGGTTTGGACAACAAAATACAACAACACGCGTTTGGGCAAAGAAAGGTAGTCGACCGAGAGTAATCAGGCAGCAACAATTTATTTCAACGCATATTTACGGTGCTGTTTGCCCATCAACAGGTCAAACAGAAGCATTAATCAGTCCTATCTTAAGTATGGAAATGATGGAAAAACATCTCCAACAGATATCATATGCGACACCCGCAGGTCGGCATGCGCTTGTTGTAATGGATTGTGCGAGTTGGCACTCAAATAAGGCCGCCATTAAATTTGATAATTTAGCTATTATGCACCTTCCCCCTTATTCGCCGGAGCTTAATCCTATTGAACAAGTATGGGCTTGGTTGCGAGATAATGACTTAGCAAACTTCGCATTCAAAAATTATGAAGATATAGTTGATCAGGTGAGTCGAGGTTGGAATAATTTTAGGCATCAAGTTGACCACGTAAAATCACTTTGCCAAAGAGATTGGGCCAACCTGATCACAAATTAAATTCCTTTGGTATTATTCTAATTATAAAATCAATAACGAAGTTAGCATGTATTTTAAACAGCATAAATGAACAGAAAATTAATGGATTTGGTATAAACATGGCCAGCCAGATCTTGATTTTTCTTTTAAAACATCAATACCTTCTGCATTAAATCGCTTAACCCAGTCATTTAAACTGCGACGACTCACTTTTAAATATTTAGCCGTTTGTTTGTTATTAGCACCGTCTTTAATATGAGAATGCGCTAAAAGACGGATTCGCATACGGCCATTAGTTTCTTGTGCTATCAGGGGGTGAAAATCAATGTTGTTTATAGAGTTTATGATGATTTGTAGGTTCATTTAGAGAAGATGTTATTAGATAACATAATTAATGGAATTGGTATCACATCTCCTCAAATAGCTCGTAATATTAAAAGGATCCGCATTAATTAATGATAATAGGGTGATGTTAAATTGCAAATTTTCCAAATAAAGTGCGCTCAATGACTCATTGTTAATAATTACTTAGCTGTTTTGTATTTATTTATTATGAACATTGTTTTAAATCAAAGGAATGGTGGGGGGATGGAACAATATTGGGCTACAGTGTTAGTGTTCTTTACGTATCATCATGTTATAGATTTTTATATTTTCACCGGCAGTTAAATATTATTGATGACATAAAGTTCAGCTATATTACTTGACACTATCATTATGTATTTAATTTTTACTGTAAAAGGAAATAACAGCTATGAAACTAAAAAACTCCTTAATTGCTAGTACTGCCCTTGTATTTTCACTCATGCCTTTGGGTGCTGTACAAGCCAAAACGACTACCTTAGAAAGTGTTAAAACCATGTCAGAAATTAAAATGGATGGAATGGCTGATGCTGCCTGGGAAAAAGCGCCAAGTGTTAAGGTTAAAATTGATAAACAACCTTACAAACCAAACAACGGTTATGAGGGTATTACAAGAACAATCGTTGAAATGAAATCTCTTTATGACGACCAATATGTCTATTTCTTGATGAGTTATGCAGATCCAACCAAAAGTTTGGATCGTTTCCCATGGATGAAACAAGCAGATGGCAGCTGGAAGCAGTTGTCAAATAAAGATGATACTGGGCACGATAACACTTATTACGAAGATAAATTCGCTATTATCTGGGATATAAACACAGATGACTTCGCAGAAAAAGGCTGTAATGCTGCCTGCCATCGTGCAGATGACGGAAAAGTTAACGGATTTGAAAGTAAGTCTCCCGCGCGTAAATATACCAAACCGGGTCAAACCTTGGATATGTGGCACTGGAAAGGCGTCCGTACCAACGTAAATAATCAAATAGATGATCAATATATAGATAGCACCTCAGATCCCAAAGAAAACGCTGGCTGGGGACGTAAAGGGGATCACAAAACAGGTGGCGGTTATGTCAATAATATTGATAAAAATGGGCAACCTGCGTTTGTTTCTGCAAACCCAAGTGAAGATGCACCCTCTATTTCTGATGCTGAAAAACAACCCTTTACAGCGGATTACAATAAAACCACTCGCATTCCTGGTATTATAACGCAACCATTTACTGGTTCTCGTGCTGATATTGATGCCGTTGGTGTTTGGAAAGAAGGTGTTTGGACTATTGAAATTAAACGTAAGTTGGTAACAACAGGTGAACAAGCCGCAACTCAAGATGTTCAGTTTAACGATATGAGTAAGGTTTATCCATTTGGTATTGCTGTATTTGACAATTCTCAAATAAATCATGTTTTTCACCGTGGAGTGCTGAACCTTAAGTTCAAATAAAAGCTATTATTAACAAGAACTCAACATAACCAGTTGGTTTGTACTGCTGGTTATGTTGCCGTGATTAATATCACCAAGTGTTTCTTATGATAAATATATCTTGCTCAGTTAGCTTAATATGAAATAAACCTGCGGGTTTCGCACGCCGGAGACAATCTTAAATCAATAACCGTCTAGATGCTTAAATAAAAAGAGGAAATATGGGGCTATTACAGCGGTCATTAATTTTTATCAGTTTATGCATTTTATGCTTGTCTAGCCTTGCGGCTAGTAATAAGGTCGTTTCGGAACTAAATCCTTCTGTACCCGTGGCTGATTTTGAAAAACAAGTTAAAAATGAAGCTGAGATGGAAAAACTGATCAAAGAAAATACACGCTGTATCCGCTGCCATAAAGTAGAACGAAAATTAAAAAAAATTGCAGCTGTAAAATTACAGGGTGCACATGCCAGTGAAAAATTTTTCAATAACTGTACCGCTTGTCATGGAGATAAAGGTAAACACCCCAAAGATGACTTTAGCGTCATTAATTTTTCTGCTCATTCATCTACCCCATTAGCACAACAAAATGGTCAATGTCTAACCTGTCATACTCCTGTAGAGCTTCGTAAAGCAGAATGGACGCACGATGTTCATTATAAAAATATAAATTGTGCTTCCTGCCATAAATTACATGATGCGGTCGATCCTATGATCAATATCGATCGCAAATCGCGGATCAAACTTTGTGTTGATTGTCATAATTCAATAAATGAATCACAAGGGGAGCTATGATGGATTATTCCAGAAGAAAATTTTTAGCTGGTCTTGGTGCTACAACCATGTTTGCCACTGCCGGTGTTGCCGGCACGTCAGTTATTCAAACGCTTGTCATTGATGGTAAGCGTTATGCGATGATCCACGATGAAACCCTATGCATCGGTTGTGAGGCATGTGTTGATGCCTGCCGGGAAACCAATAATGTCCCGGAAGGTGTTACGCGTTTAGAAATTATTCGTAGTGAGCCCCGTGGTGAATTTCCAGATGCTGATTATAAATTTTTTAGAAAATCTTGCCAGCATTGTGAAGATGCACCTTGTGTTAATGTTTGTCCGACAGGTGCCTCTTTTATTGATAAAAAAACCGGAATTGTGGATGTAAATTCAGATCGCTGCGTTGGTTGCATGTATTGTATCGCTGCGTGTCCCTATAAAGTTCGCTATATTGACCCCGTGACTAAATCAGCTGATAAATGTAATTTTTGCCGTGACACTAATCTTGCAAAAGGGCAATTACCAGCCTGTGTACAGTCGTGTCCGCAGCAAGCGCTTGTATTTGGAGATCTCAATGATCCAAACAGTGAAATTGTTAAAACCCTGCAACAAAAAACAGTCTACCGTTATAAAAAACATCTGGGTACTAAACCAAAAATGTTCAGGGTGCCGGATCTTAAAGGGGAGATTGAACTATGATGGAAAGTTTACAGCACGCCCTGCATTTTGACTCCCTTGTATGGCACTGGCCTATCGCAATTTATCTGTTTGTTCTGGGTATCTCTTCCGGGGCAATGTGTTTGGCGCTGTTTATTAAATGGAAATTACCATCGCTGGAAAAGGCTGCAAAAAATCCCCTGATTATAGCGGCAGCAATTCTTGTGCCCAGCATGGTTATTTTTGGTTTAGTGATCCTTATTTTTGATTTAACTAAACCCCTGCATTTTTGGAAGGTGATTGTTTATCAATTTGCTAACCCAACCTCAGTTATGGGGCGTGGTGTCACCCTGTTTATCATTTATCAGATAGCAACATTTGCATGGATAGCGTTGGTGTTTAGGGAGGAGTTGGAAAGACTACTGGCTCGCTTTACGCCTTGGGTAGTGAAAATACCCGGTATTTTGTGGTTATGGGATTTAATTGCCAAGGTCGAGAGGCAACTCGAACTTGTTATTGCAGTACTTGCTGTTCTGCTTGGTGTGTACACGGGATTTTTACTTTCCGCTTTAAATTCATATCCTTTACTCAATCAACCTGTTCTGCCCTTACTCTTTTTGGCCTCTGGTTTGTCATCGGGCATTGCGGCAACCATTTTATTAGCGACGACCTTCTTCTCAGCCAATGCAGATACTTCAGGTATGACCCTAAGTCATCGATTGGAACAGCCTATCGTTTGGTCCGAATTGGTCTTACTAATAATACTCATTATTGGTATGAATTTTGGAGGTGAAATGGATAAAGTCTCTATAGATGCAGCCATTTCAGGTGGTTTTTGGGCCAGTGTTTTTTGGATTGGCGTGGTTGGTATTGGTATTATTTTACCCTTGATGATGAATAAAATTGCATCGATTAAGGTTAAACACAGTAATACTTTCATCTTAATCGATGCAATTTTATTCATCATCAAGA
>DATBNI010000200.1:0-2243 GCA_036554425.1 Psychromonas sp. | reverse complement strand
GATACTGCTCAAGTGCGTAAAATCTTAGTTGATAACGGCGCGCCGGTTTCTGATATGCAATTGGTAATCGATACTGCAGCAGGCGCAAAAATGCGAACGCTTACACAGTTAACCAAAGCAAACGAAGCAGCAGACGCATCGCTATTGCGTCAAGGTGTTTTACTTGATGTGCATGGTATGTCAATTCGCGAATCAGCTCAGATCCCAACTACGGTTGCAGGCACTGGCACAGGCTATTTAGTGAATGATGCAGGCGGTGCATTAGTAATTGGTAGCACTCAGATCCCAGTAGATATTGGAACCGGCACAATTGTTGCGGGTGATGTTATCACTATCGCTGGTGATCCTAACAAGTACATTGTTGCCGCCGGTGTTGCAGCACCAGGCACAATTACTATTGCGGAGCCTGGTTTGCGAGTAGTTCCAGCGGATAACGCAGCCGTTACTATTGGCGCAGCTTACACAGCTAACAGCGCATTTAGTCGCTCTTCTATCGTATTGGCAACTCGTATGCCTGCAAGACCAGAGGAAGGCGATCAAGCTGATGATGTAATGATGGTTACTGATCCGCGTTCAGGTATGTCTTTTGAAGTTGCTTTGTATAAGCAATATCGTCAAGTGCAGTATGAAATTTCTGCAGCTTGGGGCGTTCAAAACTTCAAGCCAGAACACAGCGCGATCTTGTTAGGATAATCTAGCAGCATCAAAGTCTAATAAAAAGCCGTCAATTATATGGCGGCTTTTTTACTAGAGAGCTAAGAAAATGAAAACAATCAAAATTGAAAACAGCAAATCAGACTCAGGTTTTTGTATTATTAATGAGGCTGATTTTAAGGATGGAATTCATGTACGATTCGAAGAAAAAAAGCAAAACGAGCCCAGCAAAGAAAAAGCCGAGCCCGTCAAAAAAGCCCGCAAAAAAGTAGCTAAGTAACAATGCCAAAATATAGGGATCCAGTACCAGAAGATAGAACCATTGTGCCCGGCATATGGTCCGATTTTATGGACAGAATATTGTCAGCCATGGAAATATCAAACAGGAATGATTCTGGGCTGGGTGTCTTTATTCAGGATCAAACAACTAAACCGCTTTCACTGCCCTTTGTAACTAACAGAGTGCCGTTTACATTAGCGCAGAATGCAGTTGTAAAC
The DNA here is from genome assembly GCA_036554425.1 of Psychromonas sp. Taxonomy (GTDB): domain Bacteria; phylum Pseudomonadota; class Gammaproteobacteria; order Enterobacterales; family Psychromonadaceae; genus Psychromonas. The sequence goes on along the minus strand of DATBNI010000200.1, from coordinate 1,091 downwards.
AGTAGAACCATTACAGCAGTTGCAGGGCATGGGATTGTTGTAGGCGATGTTATAGAGCTTAGTGATTCAGGTTATTTTTTGGTATGCAAGGCGCTTATTGTTGCAAGCAATGTCATTACACTAGATCAGCCTGTTAACTATCCTTATACGACAGATGAAGAGGCGGTAAAAGCATCGGACAATCTTTTAGTTGATGGTTCAGTGACACCGGTTATTTTTTCTTTAAAGCCGAACCTTGTTCAATCTGGCGATATAACAAGCGTAAATTTTGAGCTTATTGACGATCTGCCAATGGATTTTTTGACTTTTGGCGGGGTTCCAGCTTTAACAAATGGCGTGGTAATTAGAATAAACAACGGTAATGGTAATTACTTTAATTTGTTCAATGTTAAAAGCAATGGAGATATAATTGAGCAATCAGTAAGCCATAACTTTTTAATACCAAGAACAGGTGTTACAGAATACGGTTTTGCGAGCAGAGTAGTTTGGGCAGGCCAAGAAAATCACGGCGTAGTTATCAGATTAGACGGCGCATTAAATGAATCACTAGAAATTGTTATTCAAGATAATTTGACCGCCGGTAATATTAAGTTTCAAGTGCGCGGGCAAGGCTCTGAAATACAGAATTAAAAAACCTTTACAAAGGCGAAATAAATATGACTCTAATTGTTGAAGATGGTTCGATAATTCCTAATGCCAACTCATATGTTAGCGATGCTGAATATGTTGCTTATGCAGCCGCTAGAGGTCAATCGATTGGAGTTGATGCAACGGCAAGAGAAATCGAGCTAACGAAAGCTATCGATTATTTAGAGTACTATCGTGATGAATATAAGGGCTTAAAAGTAACCCGAGATCAGCCTTTGCAGTGGCCGCGTTATTCAGTATGGGTTGACTCATTCCAGTTGAATAGCAACGAGATCCCCAAGGAATTAAAAAAGGCACAAATGGAAGCTGCCAGATTAGAAGCCAGCGGCGTGTCATTGGCCCCAAGTGGAACGATTGAAAACGTGCAGAGTCAATCACTAGGCTCATTATCGATAAGCTATTTTAATGGCGGTACGTGGAAAACAGTTCAACATAAGAGCCTT
>DATBNI010000174.1:0-3455 GCA_036554425.1 Psychromonas sp. | reverse complement strand
CACTGGGGCGATACAAGCCCGCCAATACCTTTAACAGGGTTGACTTACCTGAGCCAATCGCGCCGAGTACCACCACCCGCTCACCGGCCTTAAAGGTTAATGCATCTATCTTTAATTGCCGAACCGGGGATTCCGGATAGGAAAAAGTCAGTGCGTTCAATGCCATACCGTCAGGAGCCTGTTCAGGTAACAGCAGATTTTGATCTGCGCGGCGCTCACTAGCGAGCAGCAGCACCTGATTCACCATATCTAACGCCTGAGCCACACCTTGCCATTGAGAAAGATACTGGATGCCCTGTGCAATGGGGGCTATCACCCGTCCGCCAAGAATACTGCAGGCAATCAAGGCGCCCATGGTCAGGTTTCCCGCTTCAATCTGTCCGACACCCACGACAATAGCGCAGACATAGGCCAGGGTAGAAAGGCTGCCGGTAGTGACAGTAGCAAAATTGCTGATCGCTTTCTGACGGATATTATAACGGGAAATAGTCGCGGTGATCTCCTGCCACTGTCTTGAAAAACGCCAGTTTGCATTACTGGCGCGAATTGACTCTGCGCCCTGAATAACATCCACCAGCAGCCCCTGGCGTTCATTAGAGCGCATCATCTGCTCTTTTAATAAACGCCGTAAGCGTTTCTGGGTTAGCCAGCCTAAGGTTGCTGCAACGGGCAGCAGCGCCAGATAAACCCAACCGATATGGCCGCCGATAACCGCGATAATAGCGATAAAAAACAGCGCAAAGGGCATATCAACCAGCGCAAATACAACCCCGGAGCTGAAAAACTGGCGCACCGAATCCAAACCGCCCACCTGCGCAGCAAGCGTGCCTAAACTGCGCGGCCGCGTGTCTAACTGCAGATGCGTGACATGATCAAAGACCTGCTGCGAGACCGCTTTATCAACGGCGCAGCTGACACTGTCCAGAGTGCGAGCACGCACCGTTTTTAACAGCCAGTCAAGCGACAGTACAATAAACATGCCGGTCACCAGGGTAGTTAGGGTCGCATAAGCCAGGGTCGGTACAACACGATCATAAACCTGCATGGCAAAAATCGAGGTGGCCACGGCAAGAAAATTGATAATAACAGTAGCAATGATAATTTCGACTAACCAGCGCCGCGTTTTAAACATTTCAGTAAACACTAAACGCGCCGCTACATTTCCCTTCAGTGAAAAAATAGAGCTCTGCTGACGTTTAGGCTGTGTGCGCAGCCACAAGACAATAGCCCCTTCTAAATCCTGTTCAGGAAAATGACTGCTCGCTCCCGCGTCATTGATTAAGGTTAACTGCGCGTCATTGCCCTGCTCAATCAGCTGCCATTGCCCCTGATAAAAGATCAGCGCGGGTAAACGGCGTTGATCAAAGCGGCTCCAGCGCAGCTGTGCTGCCTGCACACCCTGCAACTGCAGGGTATGGGCAATAAAACTGAACCGCTTGGCCGGTGCGGTATCTGTCAGCGATTTCTGAGCCTGCTCGCAGGCTTGCATTAATGCGCCCATCTGCACTGAAATATCCAGATGATCGAAAAGTAATTTTAATACTCTGGCGGGCAAAGGCTGATCCTGCAAGGAAGGGGCAGACTCTGCTGAGTTCTGCTGTGCGCTCTCTGTTTGCATATTGTCCATTTTATTATTCATCACTATTTAAGCTGCTTTGATTTAGGCCGGCCTGACTATCTAAACCACCGGTCAGGGATGCCACGCGTAATGACAAAATTAACCAGTCATTTTTGCTCTGTGCTAATTGGATCTGCAAGGCGGTCAGTTCGCGTTGCGTATTTAACAGCTCCAGCCAGGATTTCCGGCCTGTTTCGTATTGGCGCAGAAAAGATGCCAGAGTTTCCTGCATGGCATCGTTTGTCTGTTTATAAGCCAGGATTAAGCCCTGCTGCACCTGCCGGTTAAGCATTAATGAGCGGATGCGGCGGCGGGTCTCATTGATAGCGCTGTCCAAATCATATTGCGCAGCTGCCAGGCGAGCTTCAGCCCCTTTTACCCGGCCGCGCGCGACTAACCCAAGCCCTTCAAAACTGCTCTCAAAGGTCAGACCGGCACGCAGCTCATTATTTCCGCCGGCGCTGTCTAAAAGATCGGCTTCCGCTCTAAAATAGATGGTCGGTAACGAAGCCAGTTTTTCTGTTTTAAGCCCCAGTCTCACCACCTGCAAATTCTGCCGTTTAAGTCGGATACTGGCTTCCTGTTCAATCGCCAGGCGCTGCACAGCTGCATCTGAAGGTAATTGGGCCAGCAGAGAATCAACGGCAAGCTCAGTTGATACCGGAATCTGCGTCAGTGTTTGCAGCTCAGATTGTGCATCGGACAGCTCCCCTTGAAATGACAGCAGCTGCGTCTGCGCCTGCAGCAAACGCGCATAAGCCAGGCGCATATCCGCCTGTGAGGCTAACTGACCTTTTTGGCGCCGTGCAATGCGCTCATAATAACCCTGATGCGCATCAATATTGGTTTGCGCAACCTGCGCACGCTGCTTGATACCCTCTATTTTTGCATAAACCGTTGCCGTATCTTCAAGCAGCTGGCGCTGAATATCCAGTAAACGCCACTGCTCGGCACTAACCTCGGATTCAGCCCGCGCAATTTCCGTATCAATTTTACCAAATGCCCAGAGGGGCTGATCCAGCCGCAGGGTAGCCTGATCATAATTATCATTAACGTTGCTGCCCTGAGCGGACAGTGTCGGGTAACGCTTCGCTTTGGCACTGGAAACCCCGTACTGCTGCGCTTCAACCTCTGCCTTTTTACCTTTTAGCATAGGGTTATGGGTCATGGTCGCGCGCAGTGCAGCGGCCAGACCGTCCACCGCGACAGGATTCATTAAAGCCGTTGGCGGCAGGCTTGCTGATAACAGGGGATCAGACCCGGCCTGTGCCGCAAAGGTCACAACACTGCAGAGGACTAGCAGCAGTTTTACCGGCTTAAAAGCGGCATTTTTTATTCGCATAGTTAATTATCTTTTTTGTTATTATTTTTGTCTAACACAGTGTTCAGGGTCATGCCCGGTAAAACCGCAAGCGGACTTAAGTTTGTGCCTGCAGGCTGTTCGTTTGATCAAAACTATCATTTTCGGTCTGTGAAGGTGCAGCCGGATCAGCCTGCAGCGCCTGAGCTTTTTCTTTCTCCCCCTTGAGCTGATAAGCCTTGATTAAATTATCCCGCCACTCTTTATGCCAGGGGGCTTTGGCCAGCGCTTTTTCAAGCAGCACAATACCATCATCGAGGTGATTTTTACTTAAATAAACCAAGCCCAGCATATAATTGCAGGCGGCATGTTCAGTATTGTGATGCAGCATCTTTTTAAAACTCAGCTCGGCTCCATCCAGATCATTTTCTTTATACAAAGCCACACCTTGGGTTAAAAATCCCGGCTCCGGCAAAGTAATCATATCGTCAATAGGATCGGGGATGATTTTAGCGTTGCAGCCTTTAATTAACGGCA
>DATBNI010000115.1:0-4094 GCA_036554425.1 Psychromonas sp. | reverse complement strand
GTTTAACAGGTTTTCATTAAGGTACATAGTGGGGATCTTTTACTGGATTAAGGGATAAAAGCGAAGGCCGAAACCTTCGTTTAAAGCAAGCCGATATTAAGCCTCTAATTCTTGTACCTGCCAGGTTAAACCGAGGCGCGGCATAAGGTCTAAGAAATCATCGGGATTGAGCTGTTCTACATTATATAAACCAACATCATTCCACTTACCCTGGAAGTAAAGCAGGGCAGCTGTGATCGCCGGAACGCCTGTTGTATAGGAAATGGCCTGATGCTCAACTTCGATATAAGACTCTTTATGGTCACAGATATTGTAGATAAAGACACTTTTAGGCAGGCCATTTTTTTGACCGCGTATCCAGGTGCCGATACAGGTTTTACCGGTATAACCGGATGCAAGAGAAGTAGGATCCGGTAAAATCGCTTTTAATACCTGCAGGGGTTTAACAGTAATTCCCTCGGCAGTGGTAATGGGCTCAGGGTTTAACAGGCCAATATCGCGCATCATATTAAAGTAATTAAGGTAGGTATCGGAGAAACCCATCCAGAATTCGATCCGTTTAGCGGGAATATATTCAGCCAGAGAGCGCACTTCATCATGTGCCATGGAGTAAACTTTTTGCTGTCCTACCACGGGAAAATCAAATTCCATCATACGGCTGTGGCAGGGAACACTTTTCCACTGCTGATTTTCAAAGTAAAAAGAATCACCTTGAATCTCTAACAGGTTGGTTTCAGGATCGAAGTTGGTGGCAAATTTTTGACCGTGATCACCGGCATTAACGTCCATCACATCTATACTGTCAATTTCATCAAACAGGTGCTTATGGGCATAGGTTGCAAAAACACTGACCACGCCCGGATCAAAACCCGCGCTTAAAATACCTGTAATACCGGCTGCTTTAAAGCGTTCGGCAAAGGCCCACTGCGGATCATAGGCTTCTGGAACTTGCTGTCCGGGGCTGCATAAATCTGTCGCAACCGAGGTATCCAGGTAAGCTGTTTTGGTTAAAACACAAGCTTCCATGATAGTGACATTCACCCAGGGAGGGCCGGCATTGATCAGTAAATCCGGTTTGACTTGATTGATAAGTTTAACTAAGGCATCAAGATCATCGGCATTCACAGTCAGGGCTGTGATTTTTTTAGTGCTGTCTTTGAGGTTGTTACGCCCTTTAATAGAGGTAATAATTTTTTCACATTTAGAAATGGTGCGGGAAGCTAAAGTGATATCACCGAATACATCGTTATGCTGGGCACATTTATGGGCAATAACCCAACCAACGCCACCGGCGCCTATTTGTAATACTGACATTTTAAAGTCCTTGTGGAGTAATCTATCGTTTTCTTTAAGTTAAATACTAATTAATTGCTGTGCATGTGTTTCTATTTTTTTAAACAACTCATCAAAATCGCTTAAGGTTAAACAGGGATTCAAGAGCGTAAATTTAAGATAAAGTTTGCCGTCAACCTTGGTTTCTGCAATCACGGCATCACCACAGGTTAATAATTGTAAACGTAATTTTTGCTGTAACTGGTTAAACTCATTAAGGGTTAATTCACCTTGATATTGGCAGCTTAAGCGAAATAAAACTGTTGATAATAAAGGCTCACAACAAAGCTCAAAATGGCTGTTTTGCTGCACAGATTTTGCCACCGCCCGGGTGAGTTCAATTAACCCATCGTACATTTCACCCAGGGCATTAGCGCCAACCCCTTTTAAGGTCATAAACATTTTTAGCGCATCAAAGCGTTTGGTTGTGGCGATACTTTTATCAACCAGGTTCGGCAGTTCATCCCCTTCGCGGTTGAGGTAATCTGCGTGGTGCAGAAGACTTTTAAAGTTGGTTTTATCTTTAATTAATAAAGCGCCGCAACTGATGGTTTGATAGAAGAGTTTATGAAAATCCACACTGACGGAATCTGCTGATTCCATGCCCAGCAGGCGGGATTTATGTTTTTGACTGAGCATTAATGCGCCGCCATAGGCGCCGTCTATGTGACACCACAGACCGAAATGGCGGCTGATCTGTACAATTTTCTGTAAATCATCAATCGCCCCATGATCCGTTGTGCCCGCGGTGGCAACCACAGCCATAGGCAATAATCCCTGCGCAAGCAAAGCATCAAGGGTTGTCTGTAACTCTTCAGTATCCATCTGACCCTGAAGATTGGTCTTTACGCAGACAACAGAGCGTTCACCCAGGCCCATTAAAGAGGCCGATTTTTGAATGGTAAAATGACTCTTATCGGAGCAGATTATGCGTAATTTATTACCATAATCAGGCAAACCGTCCTGCTGAATATTATGCCCTGAATGTTTATTCGCAAACCAATCTCGAGCCAATAACAACCCCATTAAATTACTTTGCGTGCCGCCGCTGGTGAAAACACCATCGGCCTGAACGCCCAGCGCATAGGTTTTAACCAGCCAATCAATAATAAATTGCTCTAGGAAAGTCGCAGCAGAAGCCTGATCCCATGAGTCCATTGATTGGTTTAACGCCGCAATATAAAATTCAGCGACCACCGAGGAGATCAGCGGCGGGGTATGCAGATGCGCAATACAATGCGGGTGCTGTACCATGATTGAATTTTTAGCGATCAGCTCATTAGTTTGTTGAATCACCTGCTGCAGCGGTTCAACCTGATCTAACTTGCTGTTATAAATGGCTTCTTTTAACAAAGTTGGCGGCAAACCTGAATAAGGTTTAGTGCACTGCGCAAACAGACTGTTAATACTATCCAGTGCCTGCTGGCTTGCTAATGTAAAGGCTTGATTGTCAGCCCCGGCGACTTGGATGAAGTGCTTTGACCAGGGGGAATTAGGCTGCATCAATGACTTAATCCTGGGTGCATAGAATGGCGGCTTTCAGCGTTTCAGCGACAAAGTTGATTTGTGTTTCGCTAATAATAAGGGGCGGTAAAAAGCGTAAAACAGATCCTTTACGGCCACCTTTTTCAATGATTAAACCCCGCTCTAACGCGGCACGTTGAATCAATGAGGTACGCTTAGGATCGCTGACTGGATGGCCTAGCTTGTTAAATTCACCGGCTTTGACTATTTCAATACCACACATTAAACCGCGTCCGCGTACCTCGGCAATACAATCTGTTTCAGTTTGAATGGCACGAAATAAAGCGCGCAACTGTTCGCCGCGCTGTTTTGCATTTTCGGTGAGGTTATCGCGCTGGATAATTTCCAGTGTTTTTGCACCGCTCGCCATGGCTAACTGGTTGCCACGGAAAGTACCTGTATGTTCGCCTGCATTCCAGCAATCGAATTTTTTGTGGTACAAAATAATCGACATCGGCATGCCGCCGCCAACCGCTTTGGATAAGATCAGGATATCAGGTTCAATACCGGAAGCTTCAAAAGCAAAATTGTCCCCGGAACGCCCAATACCGCACTGAATTTCATCAAAGATCAATAAAATACCCTGCTCAGTGGTAATACGGCGCAGTTCCTGTAACCATAAAAGCGGCGCAGGGTTCACACCACCTTCACCCTGGATAGGCTCAACAATAATAGCAGCGGGTTTAGTCATGCCACTTTCATCATCCATTAATACCGATTCTAGATAACGAATGCTCTGTTTAACCCCTTCCAATCCGCCCATCCCAAAGGTACAACGCAAGTTGTATGGAAAAGGGAAAAAATGGACATCGGGCATTAATCCGCTACGACGATTTTTAGCCCCGAGATTACCGGTCAATGATAACGCGCCATTGGTCATGCCGTGGTAAGCGCCATGGAAGGAAATCATGGTATTACGCTTGGTATAAAGTTTTGCCAGTTTGATAGAGGCTTCCACTGCATCTGCGCCGGAAGGACCACAAAATTGGATACGCGCATTTTTAGCAAAATTAGGGGGTAAAAACTGCATCACAGCTTTAATGAATTTGTCTTTCGCCGGGGTAGTAATATCCAATGTTTGATAAGGCACACCCTGATTGAGTTGTGCTATCATCACTTGGTTGATCTCTGGATGATTGTATCCAAGCGGCAAAGCACCGGCACCCGCAAGACAATCTAGATAAATCTGCCCTTTGGTATCTTCAATAATGACACCACGACTTTTTTCAATTGCAAGC
>DATBNI010000092.1:0-2134 GCA_036554425.1 Psychromonas sp. | reverse complement strand
TGATAATAGGATCTATTTTACCCAGTTGATCCACTTTACGTGAATCAACACCATCCCAATCCGGTAATGCGGCTTTGGTTAAAATAGCCGTGCCGCGGATCTCTGTCAGAGAGCTGATCGGCTCACCCAGTGATAACCGGTGGGCAACTTCCAGAAGAGGCCGTTCAGCATTACCATATAATAAAATATCGGCCTTAGCATCGAGAATAACAGCGCGGCGAACTTTATCTGACCAGTAATCATAATGGGCAATGCGGCGTAAACTGGCTTCAATCCCGCCAATCACCACGGGCACTGATTTGTAAGCCTCTTTACAGCGTTGTGTATAGACTAATACCGCACGATCCGGGCGTTTACCGCCTTCGTTGTTAGGTGTGTAGGCATCATCGTGACGCATACGGCGTTCCGCTGTATAGCGATTGATCATCGAGTCCATATTACCCGCTGAAACACCGAAAAACAGATTAGGTTTGCCTAACGCCATGAAGGCTTCTTTACTCTGCCAATCCGGCTGAGCAATAATACCCACCCGGTAACCTTGTGCTTCAAGTGTTCGCCCGATCACTGCCATGCCAAAACTGGGGTGGTCAACATAAGCATCACCTACAACAAGAATAATATCGCAACTATCCCAGCCTAGTTTTTTCATCTCCTGGCGTGACATAGGTAGGAATGGCGCTGCCTTTTCGTTTCTGGATTTAAATGAAGGGTATGAAAAAAGGGGTCTTTCAGCTTGTAATAGATCAACGCTCATTATTTTTGCCTAACTTGAAAATGAGCGGCGATTATACAGGAGAAATTAAACTCTGCGATGCTTTCTTGACCATGATGTTTTTGTGGGTTACAAGTTATTGATATTTAAGTGTTAAATAAAGTTAACACTTAAATATTTCAATATACTAGGAAATTGTCAGCGGTTCGGCCAGTTTTCCGATTAATTGACCGGTTTCAACTTTGACATTATTAAGCATCACATCAATGACATCTCCGAGTTGTAATTCGGTTTGTTGCGCAATAATGACTTTGCCTGACTCTTGATTGCAGTCAATTTTTTTGGCATCACTGCTGTCTTTACAAAGTAGCGAGCAAGGGATAAAGAAGGTTGCACCATTTTCTTGTACTCTTACACGAAGACCCGCTTTAATAATATCAAAAATCTCCGCTTTATAGCACCACTGAGAGGCTACCTGATCCTTCAGGTACTGACTATAAAGGAGATTATTAACATCTCTTTCGGCCAAACGTTGTAATTTACGGGCAGTATTGAGTAACTGCCCGATATCACTATCAATCTGGATATTATCTTCTTTTAATAACACAGATTTTATCAACCTATGGTTAAGTAAATCACCGTACTTGCGGATAGGAGAGGTCCATGTCGCGTAGTGGTCGACGCCAAGGGTAAAATGCGCTTCGGGTGTATTTTTAATATCGGCATAACTGAGCAGTTTACGTAATCTGTGGTCAAGGTAACAGTTGTGCAGCAGATTAGTTTGCTGGCGAATTTTTGTATAGCCGCTGACAGTGGCCAAGCTTTCAATATCACTTTCAATGCCGAATTCTGCAAGTAAAATGACCGCTTTTTCCAGGCGCTCACTGGCAAAACCGGAATGGGTATTAAACACACCCTGCTGTTTATGTTTGGCTAAAAAATTACCCGCACATATATTGGCGGCAATCATAGATTCCTCTACCAGGCGATTAGCACTGCGCCTTGGCTCGCAGAGTATTTCGTAAATCTCACCTTTATTGTTTAGTTTTAAGGTGTAATCTGGTTGGTTTTTAAACACGGCATTATGCTCTGTTCGCCATTGCAGACGCGTTAGCGAAAACAGATTTAAGCTGTGTAATTGCTCGGCAAGTTGGCTATTAGGTTTCCAGTCATGATTGCTCGGATCTTCATTTTCCAGATAATCGGAAACATCAGTATAGTTAAGGCGATAGTGAGATTTTATCCAGGCACCATAAAATGCCGGTTCACCCTCAATTTCCCCCTCTTTATTAATATGTATAGTGCAGCAGAGCGTTGCGCGTTTTTCACCTTCTTTTAATGAACAAAGACTGTCACTCAAATCACGGGGCAGCATGGGCACATTAAAGTTAGGTAAATATAAAGTAAATGCACGGCGTTTAG
>DATBNI010000075.1:0-1568 GCA_036554425.1 Psychromonas sp. | reverse complement strand
TGCCTAAAGCTCGAGTTGCAACTTGTTTGGTTTATGCTTTTTTTTAAAGGTATTTCAGTGCTTCTAATGACCTGTTTTTATGTATTAAAAGAGGGGAACTTAACCTCAGACACCCTCTTGCTTAAAAATATGCGGCATCAGGGAATTAATCACCAAAGAAGCCTGTGTGAGCAGGCTTATTTTTTAGACTTTATAAACAGAATAAAATTAGTTCTCTGTGATTAGGTGAATTAACTTATTATCAGATAAATACGCCTGGTCGACCTGCTCAAGATTGTTATAGCGGATCATGGCACGCAGCCCATCTATATATTCTTGTCCTCGCTCGGAATATTTATCCAAGGTTCCCGCCAATTTAATGCCGGTAACCGCAGTATCCTCTGCACGCAGTTCACTGCGTAAAATACGTAATTTCTGATATGAGCTGTTGCTGTTAATGTTGAGCATATAAGCCTCAACCGAAGCAAGCGGACTGTCAAAGCGCGCAACGCCATAATCACCCAGCTCTTTCCGTTGAGCCCGAGGTTTCATACCATTACCGGTAAAATCCCACTGCCCAAAAAAAGCGTTTCCTTCCTGCGCAAAACGCGAGGTCGCCCAACCACTCTCTTCAGCCGCTTGTGCGAGTGTTAACGACGGGGGTAAAATATCAACGCGGGCAAGTAATGCATCGCGTTTATCTTCAGACAACTCGGTAACTTCATCTTCAATAACGCGGTATTTAAGGGCGAGTTTTTTAAGTTTATTTGCATCCAGCGGGCTACTTTTAACAATTTCCCGTTCACGGAGAATATTTTCATTGGCAACTAATACCAGTGGCGCCATAAGGCGGAAAAATATCATTTTTTTGGTTTCTACCGGCATATTTTTTGATCTTTCAGCCCAGCGTTCGTCGACCCCTTCAAAGGTAATACGCGGCACTTCCCGGCTGCCTTTATCCCAATTTTCATCGTTGTATTGGTATTTATCAAATAAGGTATTCAAGTCATCAAGCGAAGTAATACTGACTTCAATGGGGTTCGCCATCAGTTGTTCACTTTTGCTGACGCTGCTGTTCAAAACATAGGAACAGGCACCTATCAATAAGCAACTGATCAGTGTTACAGCAATGTAGCGGGCATAAAAGAGTTTTTTCATGGGCTGATTTCCTCTGTGTAAAATGGCGGTTAATATATTAAGCAGCTTAAGTGTTTTGCGCTGCGGCAAACAGAGCTATTTTAGCAGATTTCCACAATATAAATGAAAATTTTTATATTTATTGCTTTCCAACTGTCTGAATTCTCTATTAAAAGGAGTCTTGGGTTTGCACCTGTAGCGGCTGTCTTAACTTTCATTGTTACTGTTTCGCCTTTGCCGCTATGATCTGAAATCCTGAAAATAATTCAGTGTCACTGCGGTTTTAAACTTAATTGGGCAGCTAGTCTTTGTTTTTTAGTGACCGGCCTATTCTATAACAATCAATAATAGCAACTAACCAAATAATCAGCAGTATGCTGGTCATTAGATCTGTACTCAGCAAACCCTCATTTGCCGGCTGCTGTGATGCTAGTTCACTGATCGTAGTGATA
>DATBNI010000033.1:0-2016 GCA_036554425.1 Psychromonas sp. | reverse complement strand
TTTCACCATCCTGAAGTGCAATGGTTTGCTCTTTCAATCCGATGCGTAATTTATTAAAACTCTCACCAGTTGCGCCAGTGCTTGTATCTAAAGTTTCATTTGATTTTTTAAGAGCTTGGTTATTGGCAATTGCTTGGCGTGTAGCGTCCGATAGATCAAAAAATTTCTGTGCAAACTCAGTTAAATCTTTCGTTGGAAACTGACCTTTATCATTGCGCATTGAAAGAAGTATTTCTTCTGCTTTTGATAGTTGCTTTAATTTTGCATCATCAGTTATAGCACTCCCAAAAGATTGCAACGCCGAAGATAAGCCAAGCACATCATCTGTTTTATCTGTCATTCCAGTTAATCGCTTAGCGGCTTCGCTTGAATCTTCTTGAAATCCAAAAAGCTCAGCTCTCATTGATGAAAACTCTTTTCTAGATTCTTTTAGCGCTTTTGAGTTTTCAGTCATAGCAAGTGCAATTTTAATTTTTGCTAGATTTTCTGATGCAGTTTCAAGCCGCTTCATTTCATCCGTGTACTCAATAATCCCATTTTTACCAAGCGTCATTATCGCCTTGGTATTTTCTATTGCTTTTTGTAGCTTTTCGATGTTACTTACAGAGCCAAATATAGCAGGCGCTAAAGTGCCAGCAAGTACCGCAGCAAGTGAAACAAAAACACCTATAAGCGGGGCACCAAGCACAATACCTAAATCCGCAGACTGCTGAGCAAGCGCAACCATAGCAGATTGTCCACCTTGAAGTTGACCAACAAATTGCTGCACCTGAATACCAGCTTGGCCAAGGTTATTGCCAAATGCTCTACGTATACCTTTGGTTGATTTATTAACCTCAGTATTAAGTACAGAGAAACCCTTTGTCGCTTCTCCTGCAAGTGCTCTATATCTATTTGTTGACGCTGCTACTATTTGACCGTTTTTATCAATAACTTGACCCATGCTGTTTATAGTTCTACCCAATTGTTTTTGAGTATTAACATAATCCCTAACGGCAGCATCAGCCTTGCTAAAAGCATCAATATTCTTTGCCATAGACTTATTAACAACAGCCTCAGCTTTAAGCATTGAAGCGGTTTCAACCTCTACCTCGTATCTTATTGCACCTAAATTTTCCGCCATTCCAATAAACCTAAAAATAAACTAAACTAGTGGCATTATAACACAGCAAGAAAAGGTTTCATTAATGCTAACTCGTTACGGATTTGGTGCAATTTACATAGGCGATAAAGAATATAAAATCAGTCCAACATTTCAGAATATTGATAGGCTTGGTACGCCAAAAGAAATAGTTGAAACATTTACTTCATTTTTTAATTGTCCGTCAATAAATTGGCAGTATCATAGAGCGGTTGAAATACTGCAAGCATGCTGCAAGCCAAAACTACCAGATAGCGTGACAGGTCGTTTTAAGGTTTATGAAAACGGCAAGATGAAGCTAATAAACCCGCCAAACAATGATTTTATGCACGACATAATTGTGCTAGCTAGCCACTGCTTGAAATACGGAGTTATAGGCGTAGTTAATAGTGAGTCATCAGAGCAAGCTGAACCAATTAAAAAGTTTGACGCTTACCATTTTATTGGCTTAGCGTGCGAACACCTTGGGCGTACAAGGGAGCAAGCCGCTGATATGACGCTAACTGAATTTATGATGGCGTGGGATACTAAATTTCCTGAGCAGAAGAAAGAGCGTGAAGAAAAAGCACGTAAAGCTAAAGCACTAAATGCGTTAATGGAATATCAAAAAGAGTTAGACAAAAAAGCCGCCCTAAAAAGAGCGGCTAAACAAATTAAGCAATAGATTCTTTTTGCTTTGATTTATTTGTTGGTGTATTAGTAGCTGTACGGGTAAATGTAAATTCACCTGTGCGGTTGCCTTCATTTTCAGCGCTACGTCCGAGTGATGTTGGTACACAGAAATAATAGCGGTACTCACCTAAAAGAGGATCAGTAATTCGTATCCACATAGTAGGGTCTCTGCCTGCTTCAACTTCTGCATCATAATAAATGCG
>DATBNI010000029.1:0-1887 GCA_036554425.1 Psychromonas sp. | reverse complement strand
GAGATGCTGGAACTTGCCATGGACATGGAAGCGGACTTAGGTATAGATTCTATTAAGCGGGTGGAGATTCTGGGCGCGGTGCAGGACGAAATCAGCGCGCTGCCGGAATTAAATCCGCAGGCATTAGCCGAGCTGCGCACTCTGGGTGAAATTGTTACTTATATGCAGTCGCAGACACAGTCTGTAAATACGCCAATTGATAATGTAGTGCCTATTGTCCCGACTATAGAATCAGTATCTGTCGACTTATCTGCTGTCCAGACCGTCATGCTTGACGTAGTGGCGGATAAAACCGGTTATCCGGTCGAAATGCTGGAACTTGCCATGGACATGGAAGCGGACTTAGGCATAGACTCTATTAAACGGGTGGAGATTCTAGGTGCGGTGCAGGATCAGATAAGCTCGCTGCCGGAATTAAATCCGCAGGCATTGGCCGAGCTGCGCACTTTAGGCGAAATTGTAGACTACATGACAAGCATAGCGAATCAGGACCAGGCAGCAGCACATGCGCAGAATACGGCTGATTCCGCTGAAGTGCTTGCCAGTTTTGAACCCGCGCCAAGCGCAACAGTCGTTATTCAGCATCTTAATGCTGTTGAAAAGATCGATATCAATGTCAACGGTGAAAATCTTTTATTAGTGGATAACGGTGAAGGTTGTGCCGTGCGCCTGGCTGATAAATTAAGCCTGCTGGGTTGGTCAGTTACTGTTATCAAACCAGGCTGGATAACATCCAATAGCGATAAAATATATTCCGATAAGGTTAATGTTTTTGAATTAAATACTGTTGATGAGCTGGAATTAATCACCATTTTAGAGACCCAATCTGTTTGGACTAGTGTGGTTTATCTGCACCCTATAACGGCTATCACAGCTATTGAATATCCGCAGGCAAGCAAACAGGGGCTAATGTTGGCATTTTTATTAGCCAAACTTGCAGCTTTAGCGACGCCTAAAAATAATAATGAAACCCGATCATCATTTATGGTTTTAACCCGCCAGGGCGGGACTTTCGGGGTTGATCAAAACGAACTTGAAGCCGATCTTGTGCAGTCAGGACTGGCGGCTTTAGTAAAAACAATCTCCCATGAATGGCCTGAGGTATTTTGCCGTGCCGTTGATCTGGCGAGTAAGTTAGCTTCCGATAAAGTCGCTAATATTATGCTTGATGAGCTAAACGATAAAAACGTTAAACCCGTAGAAGTGGGTTTTAATCATAATGGCCGTTTAACGCTAGTGGCTGAAAAAACAGACAGTTATACTCTGCCAGCCGGCAACAGTATCAATGAAAATTCGGTTTTTTTAGTCAGTGGCGGTGCCAAAGGGGTGACAGCTGATTGTATTATCCGTTTGGCAAAAGCATATCAATCTAAGTTTATTCTTCTGGGGCGCTCGAATTATCAAAGTGAACAACCAAGCTGGGCAAAGGATATTAATGACCCTGCGCAGCTGAAAAAATATGCCATGCAGGCATTGCTTGCCAAGGGTGAAAAACCCACACCCCTATCCATTTCAGCTATGGTTGGCTCAGTATTGGGCGGTCGTGAAATCAAGCAAACCCTGGCTGCAATAGAGTCTGCCGGTGGTATTGCTGAATATATCTGCGCAGATGTGACCGAACCTGCCGCTGTGCTGGATGCGCTAACGCCAATCACGGATCTCTGGGGAGAGGTCAGCGGTATTATTCATGGTGCTGGGGTGCTGGCCGATAAACTTATCGAGCAAAAAACAGTCGCGGAATTTGAGGCGGTTTATAACACTAAGGTAGAGGGATTGTTATCCCTGTTAGCCTGTTGCCAGCAGGACAAACTTAAGCACCTTGTGTTGTTCTCATCGGCGGCCGGTTTTTACGGCAACCCCGGGCAGTCTGATTATGCCATTGCCAAT
>DATBNI010000027.1:0-7839 GCA_036554425.1 Psychromonas sp. | reverse complement strand
TGCTCAACACTGAAAACTAACTCATTATCGGGTCGAACTATCGTTTAACTACTTTTACATGGCGAAGTTTTGCACTATTTATCTTTGTGGGATATCTCCATTACGCTCGCTTTCTCCCAATAACGAGCGTAAAGGCTCGGTTATCTGGATATAGCCTCCAAGCGAGCTAGGAAATGAATTGCTAACACATTTAGCTATTTGGGACTGGAAAAACCACTAAATGAAAAAATCGTTTTTATGTGAAAAATCCTCCGAGAAAAAATCACTATTTACCATAAGCGGTATAAAATGAATATTGAGCAATAGAGTTAAAAGAAAAGGGTAATACTTGCCAGCAAAAGAGGCTTGCCGGTTAAACTCTATGCCATGATCCTTGGCATAGAGTTCAGCAATGGCAACTAATGATTGGTCGGGTCCTCCGGCTCCTTGTACCGTCGGCGCTCCCGGGCGCGCCTGATCTCTTCTGCGCGGTAGCCCTCTTTTTCCGTTTCGGGGTGCCTGTCCTCGTACTCCTGCACTGCTTTTTCGTAATCTTCTCGTTTTTGAAATCGGCTTCTTACCGGCCGGTCTGAGTAAATTTTCTTCATTTTTAAGCTCGCCCTCTTTGCCACCATTAGTCGGGAAAATACCCATGGTTTTATTGTAGCTAAGATAACGAATCGCATTCCATGGAATAGATAGATAATCAATATTTTCCTGAATATCAGTATCAATAAACCAAAATAAATATCCAGCCCCAGCATCGGTATCTACTTCTGCGTAGCTGGCTTGTCTGGTGAACTCGATTCCGTTGTCTCTTGCGTATTGTTCTGCCGCTTCAACAATTCCTCGAATTGGTCCATTGATCCCCCGGACTGAAGGTGCGCCTTCAAGAGCCTGAGTTGTCCCGCGCGTATCCCGTCTTGTTCCGTTTCCACTGGGTTGTCGTATAGCCTTACTGCTTTGTCGTAGTCCGCTCTCTTGCGAAAGCGAGACAGCTTTCTGAGGCGCTATGTGCCCCAAAGCGCCTTAGCTGGTAAAAATCCACATGCTCACTTTTTCTTGAAACCGAGCAATTCTATTAACGAGTGGGAATGTCAGATCTAATATAATCCTGACTTCAAAAAGGTTATATCAAACTGGGTAATTTGATACGTGTCGCGTCATTTATTTTCTCAGTTTGTTATTCAGCATTAATCTTTTAATAGATAACTGCCCAAAATTATTGAAGTCATACCCTAACAGGAAATATGCGGAATATGGTGCCAGTTCGTTGTGTATTGCGGAGTCAGTAATTCACGGCGCATTGACCACTGTTCATCTATGCCCTGGGCTATAAAAAAGGCACTGTCAGTGCCATAACGCTGGTTTATTTTATCTAGCACATTCATTAAAGGCCCGTTTCCCCGTGGTGGATTGAATAAATCCCATTGCTGGTGTTCTTCACTGCTTAAGTTTAATAAGCCAATGCCCACTTTGTAGTAAGCAACGCCCGGTTTAAACAGTTGATTCATATTATCGCTGATCACTTTAAGGAGCTGAGAGGTATCATTCGTTGGCGGGTTAAACTGTTTTAACAGCTTATAACTGCAGGGGTTTTCATCAAAGGGACTATTGGCGGAGAAGGCCATTAAAGTGCCACACAATGATTTTTGTTCTCTGGCTTTAACCGCGGCAATGCCAACATGCTTGGCAAGCGCCTGGTTCAAGCTTTCAATGCTGGTTATTCGCTTTCCCATGCTTCTTGTGGAGAATATCTGTAATTTGTCCGCCCTTACACCGTCCCATGCTTTACAACTCTCTCCATTTAATTCTTTAATGGTTCGTTGTAACTCGACATTAAAGCCAGCGGGAAAATGCCGCAGGTTTAATCGGCAAAGTTGCTGTGCTGTCAAGATCCCGTTCTGATCTAGTTTGGCACTGGTTTTTCTGCCAATGCCCCACACATCCATAGGTGATAATTGCTCCAGCACCTTTCTTTTAAAATTATCATCATCAAGCACACAGACGCCATTAAACCCGGGCCACTTTTTAGCAACGTGATTGGCCACTTTTGCCAGGGTAAGTGTTTTACCAATACCAACACAAACGGGTAAACGGGTTTCTTTCCATACTGCCTGGCGAATTTTTTGCGCGTGAAGGGCTAAGTCAGGTATCGCTTTATAACAGTCTTGAAAGCTTAGAAAAGATTCATCGATGGAGTAAATATGCTGTGCAGGGCCAAACCGCCCTATTACCTGCATCATTTTATGGGACAAATCTGCGTAGAGTTCGTAATTTGAAGAGCAAGCAATAATGCCCTTTTGTTCGCATAACGCCCGGACTTTAAAAAAGGGCTGAAACTTTTGAATGCCTAATGCGATCGCTTGTTTATTAGCTGCAACAATACAACCGTCGTTGTTAGAGAGGACAATAATTGGTTTACCGCGCCATTGGGGCCTAAACACCTGTTCGGCGCTGCAATAAAATGAATTAGCATCCACCAAAGCAAACATTAAAGACTTGCCTCCAGTAAGTGACTGGCTCTATGGCAACGAATTGAGCGTATCACAACGCCTTCGATGCTAAATTGGTCATCTTCCTTAATGCTGATGGCTTTATATTGGGGATTTGCTGAAAGTAAAAGGCGCTCTGTTATATTCAATATTTTACAAATAAATTCGCCATTATAATTAGCCACAATGACATCAAAATCTTTGGCGGTTACATGGCGGTCAACAATTAATATATCGCCACTGAATATGCCTACACCCTGCATTGAGTGTCCATCAGCCTTACCAATGAAGGTGGCACTCGGGTGCTCGACCAAGAGTGCATCCAGGCTTAAAGGTAACTGCAAATAATCACTCGCAGGACTTTCAAAGCCAGTAATACCTGCACTTGCTGTAATTAGGATAAATTTCATAGCCAACAACTGTATAAAAACACAGTTATATTGTAATTTATATCTCAATAAGCACAAGTTAAATTTAGAACATTGAGATGACTGATCTGGCCGTTCAATCTATTTAGACAAAATTCAATTTATTAAACATGCTAACTATTCTATTTTTATATCATCCATAAAGCACTTAACATCAGTCTTTATAGTGTTTCACTAAAAAGACTGATGCATGCTGGTTAAAAGAGGCGCTATAAAACTATCTAACCAGCTTTCTTTATGACCCAATATTATCTAAGTATTTTAATATTGGCCTGGTCACAAATAGGGATCTAAATTGCCTCCTATTTGTACACTTTATTTAACCTTCATTAGAATATCTTATTTTGTAAATAGTCCGCACAGTGACGTGTTTAGATAGTAATACTCATTGCCCTGCTCGATTTTATCTAAGATTCCAACTTCAGCTAGCTTATTTAAATAGTTTCGTGCTGTATTTCTATGTATATCAAGTTCATCTTTAGCAAATTCGACTTTGGTATAAGGATGCGTGAAAAGATGATTAATCAACTCATGACTATACATCTTTGGAAAAGTCGCTTTAATGATATTTTTATGCTCTTGCATAAGCACAAGTAAGCGCTTTATAGTGCGTAGTGTCTCTTGGCTGGTTATTTGCACTGCTTTTAGCATATACAAAATCCATTCCTCCCAGTCACCCGTCTCCCGTACATGCTGCAAATGTTTGTAGTAGTCAGATTTGTTCTGATTAAGGTAGCTTGATATGTATAATATGGGGGTATCGAGCAAGCCTTGCTTGCACAGGTACAAAATATTGATTATGCGGCCCGTTCTTCCGTTACCATCATAGAACGGATGTATGCTCTCAAACTGATGATGTATGAGTGCCATCTTGACTAGCTCGTCATAATCCGAGAGGTCGTCATTATTGATAAAGGCTTCCAGAGCTCCCATGAAATTAAGCACTTCTTGTTCTGTTTGTGGAGGCGTATGGATAACTTCATCCGTTTTTTCATTCTTAAGAACGGTGCCGCCTTGTTTACGAAAACCCGCATTGTTATGTTCGATATTCTTCTGGATTTCGCAGATTGTGCTATTGGTAAGCAAGCCTGTCTTTTGTACTATGTTAAAACCGGTGGTAAGAGCGACAGCATAGTCGAGCACCTCTTTAGCGCTCGCTGAAGTAAATTGCCTTGCCTTGTAATTACTGCGGTATAGCTCATCTTGCGTTGTCACAATATTTTCTATCTCAGAGCTTTCTCGCGCTTCTTGAAGTGACAGTGTTGCAATAAGTATATGCGGATTAGGCAGACTGTTCGTCAAACCTTGCAGCTCTGCGAGAGCGGCACGAGCTTTAACTGTCGCTTTCAGCACCGCTCGGCTTTCTAAATCCCCCAGCGTTGCTAATGGCTTTAAATAATTGTTGGTCGTCATCCTAGTCATCCATATTTTGTTGTTCGTTTCGTGCACACTGAATGGCGTTTTTGAGTGCAGTTATCGAGGAGTGCACATAGAATAGTACTTTTGTGTGCAGCTGTCGAGGCATGCATATTGAATAGGGAATTTAAGTGCGCACAAAGAAACTTGCACGCAGAATTGTAACAACAGAAAATTAAACGGTAGTGAAAGGGAATGTAATTGAAATGGAGTGTTAAATTGAAATTGCCTGTAATCATGGCTTATATACTGGCTACCTGAGTCTGAATGATGCAATAACCCGATGGCGGTTTTCTTTGCCAGTAAGTCTTGTTAAAGACTGAGCTACATAGCTCAGTGCGAATATTATCTGCAATAGATCAACCGACAATGCTGCGCGAATATAAGTCCATAACTATTTCCACTTCATATTGAGATTAGACAATAAGCTTACTGCTCAATTGTCGTAACGGGCCTCCTTAAAAAAGGAAAATATGTAAAAATCAAATTGCCTAATACTTGGATGAGAGGCACAGGCGGCTAGACCGGTATCAATGTCTTTGATTACGTTACGGTTTTGCAGTGATTTTTTCAAGAATTTCTGTCCATACGCCAAGCAATAACCAAGCGTAACAGCCAGGTGGAATATTCCCTGCTTGGGCCATGCTTGCAGCTCTGCAGCCAAATAATCAATTCATCAAGCAGTTTTTCCTCCAACATCGGGTCGATTAATTCACCTTTCAATGCGGAGTTACGGGCGTCAAGGCTTATAGTGTATGTGCTTTCAATGCGTCGGATGAATGCTGAGAAAAATGCTTGCTCCGGAATATTTAGTTTCAATTGCAGAAATTGTTGCAACGCCATTTTTTCTATTTTTATGCGCTCGGGAACTGTATCTGCCTGTCGATAGCGGGCTCGCCAACTATCGACATTTTTAAGCAAAGGATTAAAGGCCGGAGGGAGCCATCGCTTAAAATGATCCAGCTCATCATCGAACCCGCGAACAGCACCTGCAGCTTTAAGTTTGGTCCACAGGGCAGCTTTCATTCGCCTTTAACAACGCGGTTAACCAACCAATCCGCCAGTTGTTCTTGAATTGCGGCATGGCTTCTTTTTATCGTTTGAACCTGCTCTTCCGTCTCTTCTGCAAGGGTTCTCCTTTCGATTTCGATTTCTTCTAACAGGGCTTCTTTTTCTTTTTCAAACTGTTTAAGTAGCTCTTCTGTCCGTCTGTTTTTCTCGGCTTCCAGTTTGATCCGTTTTTCCGTTATTCGTTCGCTTGCCTTTGCTTCCGCCTCGCAGATACTTTCTGCGGCTTTTCGTTCCGCTTCCGCTAGTCGCTCAACAAAAGATTCGAGTTCATCTTGATTCATAATAGCCGGGCCTTTAGTAATTTAACTTGGAAGATAGTTTCCCGCTCTTTTTCTTCCAGCCGTTGTTCAATACGACTTTTTGCTTTAATTAATTCGGGAATAACGACTTGTGTTAAGGCATTAACTTGTCGGTGACATTGTTTCAATGCAACTGCTATACGGCGAACGTTGGTTTCAATGTTCATAAGCTCGATGAGTTGCGGGATCCTTTGTGCCAATTGGCCGCGGACTGATTCTACCCGGAGGTCTAATTCACTGACGGATCCCATCAAATCCAGTTTGGGCGCTGTGTTTCTATACTGGGCAAGTTTTACCGACATCCAACGACGCTGTGGATCTTTCAATTCCGCCATCGGCACCAGAGCATCTGCCAAGCGCCTTAGTTTGTCAGCCGATTGCAGGTTTAGTGTTTCTTGCCAATGCATTTCTATGTCTCCCCAATATTGCGTCAGAGTAGTACGCAACGCTTTGGCCGACTTTAGTAATTGCAGACCTTCAGCTATTAATATGTCTCTTTTATGCTCTAGCAGTTCCAGCCCTTCCTGAGAAACTTTAATTTCTTCCCTCAAATGAACCAGTTCGGCTTTGGTCGCAGGACGGTTCTGCTGCGCGCGCATCAGTCAGTGGCTCCAATGTGCTTGGTTGGCCAAATATCCTGGTGCTTTGCGAGCTCCTCTTTGCTGAGTCGGGTCATCTCCTGGATGGGCAGATGGCTCAGGCATTGCCATCCAATATCCAGACTCTCCTCAATGCTTCTATTTTCTTCTGAGCCTTGTATAAGAAAGTGTTGCTCGAATTGAGTGCCGAATTTAAGATAACATTTATCAATCTCAGAGAGGTCATCTTCACCCATGATACGACTCATCATGCGTACTTCATCCCGCCGTGCATAGGCTGCATAGAGTTGCTCCATTAATGGCAGGTGGTCACTCCGGGTGTAACCTTCTCCGACACTGTTCCCCATTAAGCGGGAAAGTGAAGGTAAAAGATCGATGGGAGGATAGATTCCCTGCCTGTTCAGATCTCGGGAGAGCACTATTTGCCCTTCCGTAATGTATCCTGTGAGATCGGGAATCGGGTGGGTAATATCATCGTTGGGCATGGTCAGTATAGGAAGCTGTGTAATAGAGCCTTTTTTGCCTTTAATTTGCCCCGCACGCTCAAATAATGCCGCCAGATCACTGTAGAGATAGCCAGGATATCCTTTTCGGGACGGAACATCCCCCCTGGCAGAAGCGACTTCGCGAAGGGCTTCACCGTATACTGTCATGTCGGTAAGAATAACCAATACATGGAGTCCCAGATCAAAGGCCAAATATTCGGCAGCTGTTAGTGCTGCTCTGGGAGTTAATAAGCGTTCCATCACAGGATCATCCGCCAAATTTAAGAACGAAATGGTACGACCGGATATCTCTTCGGAAAAGCGTACGGCTACGTCATGTTTTACCCCAATGGCTGCAAATACCACGACCAACTCGTTGCTGCACTCATTTTGTTCCTGTGTATTTCCGCTGAGGTCGGGTCGAATGCGTGCCTGTTGGGCTATCTGGATGGCGAGCTGATCATGGGGCAGACCCGATGAGGAGAAGATAGGCAGCTTTTGCCCCCGCACTAGTGTATTCATCAAATCAATGCTGCTAATACCGGTTTGTACAAACTCATGAGGGTAACTCCGGGCGGTGGGATTGATAACCTTGCCATTAATATCACGCCCTGCACCAGTCAATGGAGGCCCCCCATCAATTGGCTCTCCCATGCCGCTGAGTCGGCGACCAATAATTGAAGGGGAAAGATTAAGAGTAATAGGCCGCCCCAGGAATCGAGTTCTCATATTCTCTTTGGCCAAACCAGCCGTTCCCTGAAAGACTTCGATGGTGACTTTGTCACCATCCATTAGCACAACTCGCCCATTTCGGATTTGCCCCTGTTTGTCCACCAATTGAACCGCTTCGCCGTAGCCAATATCAGAGAGCTCGACCAGCATGGTTATTAACGGCCCCTCGATGCGATCTAAATGGGTATAAATAATGGGGTCTTTCATGCGCCCCCCTGCCAGTTTAAAATTTTGTCGCATTCATCTGAGCCCAGATCATCTTTAAGGCGAATAAGTTCGATAAGCGCAAACTTTTTCACGGCTTCTGCAACCGGGGAGGGATCATCCAGCATCTG
>DATBNI010000602.1:0-2327 GCA_036554425.1 Psychromonas sp. | reverse complement strand
TGTGGAGAAGCTCTATCTCAATTTGCAGGAGGTCTCAGGCAATCATCATAATGAACTGGAGAATAATCCTGCCGCATGCGCTGCATTTGAGATTATGGCGTTATGCAATGATGTGATCACACTTCAAGATCATAAAGGCAGTGAGCGATTTCACGGCGATCCGACTGAAATCGCGATGGCGCTGTTTACCGACAGGCATGGTGACTTCGAAGCAATACGAGAGCGCTTTGAGATAATGCAAACTCGCCCGGAAATCCTCCCTTTTATCGCCTATGTGCTGTTTCCTATCCCCTTACCTATCACTGTGGTGCAGATCCTGGCGATCGATCTTATTACTGACATTCTTCCTGCGATCGGTCTGGGTAACGAACCGCCCGAGGCAGATACTATGTTGCGCCTCCCACGCCGCCGCGATGAACGCTTAGTCAGTCTTCGTACCTTTGTGCGCAGTTATGCAATCATCGGCCCGGTGGAGGCTGCGTTCTCATTTCTAGCATTCTTTTTGGTGCTCTACGGTGGAGGTTGGCAATGGGGGCAGACGCTGGCAAGCAGTGATCCGCTTTACGGCCAGGCGGCAGGCGCTTTTCTCACCACTATTATATTCTCACAGATAGGCAATGTGATGGCATGTCGCAGTAACCGTCAAAGTGCATGGCCTCATCTGACTCAGTTTAATCAATGGATCACTCTGGGAGTGGTGGTAGAGCTGCTGTTTATTATCACTATTGTGTACACGCCCGCGCTGCACAGAATATTCTCCACTGCAGCTGTTGATATATCTATGTGGTGGGTTTTTATTATTGCGCCGATGACCCTATTTGCCATCGAAGAGATCAGGAAGTGACTGGTGCGCAGAGGAGTACACTGGTTAGCGGTATAATATCTAGGACAGCTTATCATTGCAGTTACCCCCGCAAAAGAGGAATGCGATGGATATAAAGACTCAAAAGACTTGAAGATGCAGTTTCTAAGTTTCCTCCGGACTCTGATACAAGGCGGAAAGCAACATTAAATGTAACGGAAAGGGTCATTCCCACAGTTTAAAAAATGAAAATAACAGCTGCAGTAAATTTATTGCTTTTAATGTGTTTATTTTTTAACCGCCTATTGACTTTCATATTAGATCCTATAAAGTGCACGTCAGCAGGAAAGAAAGCCTTTTGTTTACATTCTCCATTTCGTTGTTTTATTAATAATACCTCGCTCTGTAGTTTTTAAGTTCCAGTCTGTTTTTACGCTATTCATGTCTTTTAAAGACACTTTTATTAAAATTACAGGGTATTATTATGTCTAAAGTTCAAGGTACAGTTAAATGGTTCAACGAGTCTAAAGGTTTTGGTTTTATCGAGCAAGCTTCTGGTCCAGACGTATTCGCTCACTTTAGCGCTATCTCAAGCGAAGGTTTCAAAACTCTAGCTGAAGGCCAAAAAGTAGAATTTACTATTACTCAAGGTCAAAAAGGCCCGAATGCTGAAAACATCGTAGCTATCTAATTTGCTGTGATATTTTAGCTTCTATATTGAGCTGAGTAATATTTAAGAATGGTAAACCTTCACGGGTTTGCCATTTTTTTTGCCTATCTGAAACAAAATTATTTAGTGGCTAAAGATAATCGCTCCTTCAGTCGGCCATAAACAGCCTAAACAACTATCTGAGCACTCCTGCTGTACTAGTTAACTTCTGCACAAGAGCAGTCAAGGCGATAAAAGAGATAGGTTGATTTGATAACCATCAATAGCGACAAGCTGGAAATGTGCAGTGCAAAAAAGCCCGCTACAACAAAAAAGTAAGCGGGCCTCTGTATTCTGGCTTTAACCGTTATTATTTAAAATCCGCCCTCTTCAAGGCAGATTTTGCATAAAACATCTTACTAAGCAGATGCAAGCTCATCCTCTGCTTGAGACAGTAAAACAAACTCTTCTTCTGCGGTTGTTGCAACCAAGTTATTACGACCAATGAAGAAATAGTAAGCCATGCCGACAATAAATAACACCAGTGTGAACAGGAACGCTCGAACATCATAGGCATACACGCCTGTCAGCGCCACTAAAGAAAGAACAAAAGATATACCGGAGGTCAGGAGTTTTATAGGGAGGCTTGAGTGCCGGCTGCTCTATACGCAGCAGAATGTGGCTACCAGACATCATCGCATAGGATACGGTAGCACCAACAACCGCCATGGAGTGTATTAGATCACCTTCACCAGTCAACGAGATGACGGAAACACCAACAAAACGATACAAAGATCAGCTAACTATCAAAGTGCGGTGATCAGTTACCCTGGAGCAGTCAAAGATACCGGCAGCTAGGGTGAAAGATGCGCTCCA
>DATBNI010000591.1:0-5187 GCA_036554425.1 Psychromonas sp. | reverse complement strand
ATTCACACCAAAAAACAAACAAAAAAAAGCCCCGAAAAACAGGGTTCCTCGGGGCTATGAAACGTGGTGCGTTTCTATAAAATAATCAGACGATGATTATCACATCATGCCGCCCATTCCACCCATACCGCCCATATCAGGCGCTGGCGCAGCAGATGCTGCAACAGGGCGATCTGTGATCATACATTCTGTGGTGATCATAAGAGCTGCTACCGATGCGGCAAACTGCAGTGCGCTACGGGCTACTTTAGTCGGGTCAATGATACCCATCTCTAACATATCACCGTATTCACCGGTAGTTGCATTGTAACCATAATTTCCTTCACCCTGGCGTACATTATTTGCCACAACAGAGGCTTCTTCACCGCAGTTTTCTACGATTTGGCGCAGTGGTGATTCCATTGCACGCAGTGCAACACGAATACCAACATTCTGATCATCGTTATCACCTGTTAAGCCTTTTAATATAGCAGCGACGCGCACCAGGGCAACACCACCACCGGCAACAACCCCCTCTTCAACCGCGGCACGTGTTGCATGCAAGGCATCATCTACGCGATCTTTTTTCTCTTTCATTTCCACTTCAGTTGACGCGCCAACTTTAATCACCGCAACACCGCCGGCTAATTTTGCTGAACGTTCCTGCAGTTTTTCTTTATCATAATCAGAAGTAGAGGCTTCGATTTGCTGTGTAATTTGACTTACTCGTGCCTTGATAGCCGACTCGTCACCGATACCATCAATAATAGTGGTTTCATCTTTATTGATCACAATACGTTTAGCTTGACCTAAATCTTCAATTTGGACTTTTTCCAGATCTAAACCAATTTCCTCAGAGATAACAGTAGCGCCGGTTAAAGTCGCAATATCTTGTAACATTGCTTTACGACGGTCACCAAAACCAGGTGCTTTAACGGCGCATACTTTAACTATACCACGCATATTGTTGACCACTAATGTTGCTAATGCTTCGCCTTCAACATCCTCAGCAATAATCAATAGCGGCTTAGAAGCTTTTGCAACGGCTTCTAATGTAGGCAATAATTCACGAATGTTACCGATTTTTTTATCGACTAATAAAATATACGGGTTTTCAAGTTCAACCGTGCCGGTTTCATGATTTGTCATGAAATAAGGAGAGAGGTAACCACGATCGAACTGCATACCTTCAACCACGTCTAATTCTGTTTCCAGGCCTTGACCTTCTTCAACGGTGATAACACCCTGGTTACCGACTTTTTGCATCGCTCTCGCAATGATTTCACCAATTTCATGATCCGAATTGGCAGAAATAGTACCTACCTGGGTGATTGCTTTTGAATCCGCACAAGGTGTAGATAATTTTTTCAACTCAGCAACGGCAGCTTTGACTGTTTGATCAATACCGCGTTTTAAATCCATCGGATTCATACCCGCAGCAACGGCTTTTAAACCATCAGCAATAATAGCCTGCGCCAATACTGTTGCAGTTGTAGTTCCGTCACCGGCAGCATCATTAGTCTGCGACGCAACGTCTTTGACCATCTGTGCGCCCATGTTTTCAAACTTATCTTCCAGTTCGATCTCTTTCGCAACAGTTACACCATCTTTAGTAATTTGCGGCGCACCATAACTTTTATCGATCACAACATTACGGCCCTTTGGCCCTAAAGTGATTTTAACGGCATCGGCTAAGATATTAACGCCGTTTAACATTTTGGTACGGGCATCATTTCCGAATTTAATTTCTTTAGACATTATTATGTTCCTTTAAATCTTTAATATTGAGAGTCTCACTTTTCGGTGTTTAGAAAAGCAGATAGGCGTTATTCAACGACGGCAAGGATATCGTTTTCACTTAAGATAAGGACTTCCTGGCCTTCAATTTTTTCTGTTTTCAAGCCGTAACCTTCACTAAAAATAACAATATCCCCTACCTTCACATCAAGCGGTTTAACTTCACCGTTATCTAAAATACGACCTTTACCGACAGCAAGGACTTCGCCACGTGTCGATTTTTCAGCTGCGCTGCCTGTTAAGACAATACCACCAGCAGATTTAGTTTCTTTTTCAGTACGTTTTAAAATAACTCGGTCATGTAATGGACGAATAGTCATGTTTTTTCCTCAATGGTAATAGATGTTCGGACGTAGCTCATAGATGGTGCTTAAAAATTAATTTTCAAGTAAAAAGAATAAAAAAATAATTTTCTGTAAAAAACTGCCTTAAAATGGCAGCTCTAAGAGGTAGGAATCACAAATTGATGAGTGATCCCTTTTTATAAATCGGGAAGGAATACATAACTATTAATGTTTAGTCATTGAAAATCAATCTATTATGACTCAGATAAGAGTGTAACGAAGCTTGCCCTCGGGCAGCAGTTCGAAAACCGGCTCTGCGTTACAACAATTCAAACGCTTGATACTTTAGGTTGTGATAGTTCGTTAATGATACGATTGATTTCACTGACAACGACCAGAAAATTTTTATCGTGTTTTTGATGCTGGTAAGTGGCAACTTTTCCTTCAATAACCCTTAATCGCCCCAAGCCAACAATAAAGATACGGCCGTTAAAAAACGCCCTAACAAACTTAGCAATTTGCCGTGGTTGGTATTTTTTAAACGTGCGCAGTGTAATAGAATTTTTGATATTCACTTTTAACCCTTATTATGTTCCATTTATAAAGCTCTGCATTGTTAATTTTTTATTGCTTTGCTTTTAATTTATATTAGATTGATAACGAAATGTTAACAATAAGTTGCTCGCAAGTGACTACAATTTTATGACTCAGCTCTATTTTAGAGCTATTTGTTAAAAAAACTTTACAATTAAAATTTTTATCTGCTATTGGTCTTTATTATCATCTTTACGTTCAAATTCACCTTCGATGATATTTTCATCCGCTTTTTTGTTTTTAACATCATCCCCAAAATTTGATCTGCTTGATGATTGGTAAAACCCGCCTGACATGGTTGAGTTTAATTTAACATTGGCTAATATATATTTAGCAACCATGCTGCGGATTGTTGGCTGCAAAATTAATAACCCTAAAAAATCCGTTACAAAACCAGGCGTTACTAATAACACCCCGGTGACTAATAACATGAAACCTTCAATTAACTGCTGCCCGGGGGACTCTCCCTGAGCAATGCGTTGCTGAAATTGTCGCAATACCTGCAAACCCTGACTGCGTACCAATGCAGAGCCGACAAATGCGGTGAGCACAACTAAGGCCACCGTTGGCCAGGCACCTAAAAAACCGCCCACTTTGATCAGAACATAAATCTCTAACAAAGAAACGCTGACCATAGTTAAAAATAACTTTGCAAACATACTGACTCCTAAAATTAAATGTTACTTTTACTAAGTTGGGGGCAATTTTTAATAATTCAATGTGAAAATCAATTGCCCTGGCAGTAACAAAGTTTTGTCTAAGAAATATCTTATAAGTTCATTTTTTAAATTACTTTAAATAGACAATTAATTTATTGACAATTTTAAAAACTAAAAACAGTGTCGCTTATTCAGCTTTCCAGATTTTAATGCACCAAAAAACAGGCAACAACAATAAAGACATAATTAAGAATACATAACCATGTAAATCTGCGTAAAAAAGACCGGAAAGATAAGTGAATCCAGCCATCATTAAACCTAACGCAACTCCGGAGTAGAGTGATTGATAAGAAACCATCTCTGATTTTTTTTGTAAGCTGATATAGCGAATCGCCGCCAAATGTGTCACCGCGAAGGTTAATGCGTGAAAGGTTTGAAAAATTGCCAGCACATAAAAATCATCACTGACAGAGAATACCAACCAGCGAATTATCGCGGCAATAAGACCTAATAATAGCATCTGTTTAATTGACCAGTTGATAAATAATATTTTATTAAAACGCATTAATAAGATTTCAGCAAAAACACCGATAGCCCATAACCAGGCAATACTCACACCAGAAAGACCCGTTTCATTCCAGTGAATAGTACCAAAGGCATAAAAAGCACCATGGCTCCCCTGAATTGAGCCAACAATAATTAAAAACAGCAGTACACTGGGTCGTTTAAATAAGGTAAAAAGAGATTTTTTTTCCTCTGCGTTTAAGTCGATTTCATCCTGTAGTTGCGGTGATAAATTCAATAATGAAAGTAACCACATTATTAATGCCGCAACTATAATTGACCATAAAATAGCGTCTTTGCCTAAGCCTACTATCAACCAACCAGCGAAGGTTGATCCGACAATAAAACTAAGAGAGCCCCATAAGCGAACCCGGCCATAATCAAGCTGAATTTGATTCACTAAACGGGCACCAATAAGGTCACCTAGAGGCGCCAGTGGTCCCATCATAAAATTGGCAATTAAGGTAATACAAGCTAACCACATATAACCATTAAAAAACAATAACAATGCAAAAGCTAATACAGTGAAAAACCCCAGTATTCTTAATAAACCTAAGGTAGATTTCGCACAGGAAACCCTGGGTAATAAGGTCAGATTACTGACAAACCTTAAGAGTAAACCGATTGAAAAAATCAAACCTATACTTTCACTGGACATGCCCTTACCTGATAACCAAATGCCCCAAAACGGTAAAAACACTCCCCAAATAAAAAAGAAACTAATAAAATATAAGCTTAACCAAAATGAAGCAGGGATAGAAAACAAGGCGTACCTCGGAGAAATAAAGGGTTATAAATAAAATCAATTGCAGGATGTTACAGCACTTTAGCTGGCAACTGGGAGTAATAAGATAAAAATGACACTGTAAGTAGTTAATCTAAACGGATAAGCAGCAAGAATCTCTGAGGTCCGCCCGCTAAGCGATCCCTGATTGTGGATATCTTTGTTAACTCACAGCAATGATCAGTACCATAAACAGCTCGTTGTTTTAAATTGTAAACACACATTAAATTTTCAAAGAAATAATGATCCAATTCCTTGGATTATTCTGATTTTTCTTATAGTCTGTATTTCATCTCTGTGCAGTCGGATTAACCCTCGCGTCAGGCAAATAATAAGCTAAAATACAGTATCAATCAAACCAAGCTGCAAAACTAACGGATCTGTTTTTATCTTTACCAGTGCGCTGTTAACCTCTTCAGATAAAAATAGTGACTTAAGTCACGCTTGAAAAAAAGCAGGAATTTAACCGGGTTGATCTTATTCTATTTTGCCCCTAATTTAACAATATCATGACTCCCATCAACGG
>DATBNI010000572.1:0-8139 GCA_036554425.1 Psychromonas sp. | reverse complement strand
AATTGCTGTTTATATTCTAAGCTGTTTATTGATTTTTTTGTAAAATATTGTGATTAATCACCTTCATTTGAGTATTGCAGAAAAACAGAGTGCAGTGATCATTTTTCAATTAATACAATAAGTTGTGTATTTCTCTGTTTTTTATAGAGCGATTCTGGCGCTGTGCGGTAGATATTTCATTGGGTAATAGGCTGATTAACTATGCGGCAGGCTTATCTTTTACCGAAGGCTACGATAAACTGTGCTTTTTGCATAACTGCCGTTAGGAATGTTTTTTGAAGCATATTTTAGTATTTTTTTTCGCATTGGTTGCTTTAAGTGCAATGGCACCCGTATTAGCTAAATCAACTTCGCCTTCAAAAATAGAAATTGAGTTCAGCAAGCAGTTTAAGCAGGCTATGCGGGTTAATAACATCCCAGGCGCCGCTTATGCCATTGTTCGAGGGGATCGAGTGTCGGCCATGAAAACCTATGGGGTACGGGGAGAAAAGAATCGCAAAGCTATCGACAAACAAACTTCCTTTAGATTAGCCTCGGTATCAAAAACATTTTCCGCCGAGTTAGCTGCGCTGATGATCGAAAACAAAGCATTTTCCTGGGGAGATTCTATTGTCGATTATATTCCTGAATTTAAGCTTAAACAGGCAGGTCAAGCCGAAGCTATTACCATCAAGCATGTGCTAAGCCACAGCAGCGGATTAATGCCCAATGCTTTTGACGGTTATTTAAAAGGCCGGTTTCAATTTGACAAAATAATATCAAAATTTGAAGCGCTGGAGCCTTATTGCTCACCCGGGGCATGTTACGGTTATCAGAATGTACTGTTCAGCTTTATAGAAGAAGTGCTTAAACGCAGTACAGGTAAAGCATACGCTGAACTGTTGCAGAAAATGATCTTTGCCCCCTTGGCAATGAAAAATGCAAGCGTCGGTTTAAAGGCTTATCAAAATACCATTAATAAAGCCTATCCTCATATTAGAATCAGCCGTAACGGGCCCTGGCATCAAGTGAAAATTAAACCGGATTTCTACAAAGTCGAGTCCGCAGCAGGCGTAAATGCCAGCATTACGGATATGAGCAAATGGTTGCTTGCGCAGTTGGGTAATACACCAGATGTGATTTCGGCGAATTTATTAGAGACGGTAAGGGAGCCAATCGTTCGCACAACCAAAGATTTAAAAGGTCGCACCTGGAAGGGCACCATTGATGATGCGCATTATGCTATTGGTTGGCGTGTTTACCAATATAAAGAGGATATATTATATTTTCACAGTGGTTGGGTTGAAGGTTTTCGAGCCGTGATTGCCTATTCAAAAGATAAACAGATAGGTTTAGTGATATTGGCTAATGCCGAATCGCGCAGTATTGATAAATTAACGGTTAATTTCTGGCGTTTGTTACTTAATGAACCTTAGGTTAAAACAAGGCAATTAGTGAAACATAGTAAAGCGAGTCATTAACAGAATTGGTATTAGCACTGCATTCTAACTCTGACTTGTCGTTTATGGGGCGGCGCTAGAAGCAGTTTGTTATCTTTGGGGCTAAAAACCATTCGCCCCTTAATAGTTGCAGTTTCCTTTATCTTAGAGATGATCGGTTTCTGCTGTTTCGCCGGCCTCCTGTTCCTTTATCGTTAAGCCCATCTCTTGTGTATTTTGTTTGGCGACATGTTGCTTGGCCTCTTCCCCCTGCTGCTCCAACTCTTTTATATTGCTGCGCTTACCCAGGTTATATACGGCATAACCTGCACTTACAAATTGGTCTTGAGCACGGCCCAATACCACGGCATCAAATGGCGCAAAGAGTATTTCAACTTGCTCATTGACAGGGTTGCTTATTTTACCCAGTAATTGTCCCTTATTAACCTTTTGTCCCAGGTCCACTGTATTAACCAAAATCCCCCCCTGTTCGGAACGAAGCCATTGAGAGGCATAAAATATTGGTTGCGGAGAGGACCAAAAAAATGAGCGCGGTAAAATATCAATTGAGCTAAGGTAGCTGCGTAGCGATTTTACTGCAGTTTCAACTAAAGTGACATTTAAGATGAAAGGTCCGCCTACTTCCATTACTACCGTCGGGATCCCCGCTTTTGTCGCTGAACCTCTTAAACTACCCGAAGGAGCTATGCTTTGCAGTACTGAAACCGCGCCAAATTGTTTCGCCACCTCAGCCACTTCCGGTATGGTCAAATCAACCCGCAGCTGGGTTATATTTTCGCGATACATAGAGCCTGAATGCAGATCTATCAAACTGTCACAGTGACTTATGATATTGTTAAACAGACTATAGGCTACCCGTGACGCGGTAGAGCCATTGATATCTCCAGGAAAGGCGCGATTGAGATCGCGGCGGTCTGACATATAACGATCTTTACGCCATAAACCATCCATATTAACCACTGGTACTGAAATAAGCGTTCCTTTAAGGTCTTCGGATTCAAGATTTTGTACTACGCGTCGAGCAATTTCGACACCGTTTACCTCATCACCATGCACGGCAGCGGTTAAACAGACCGTTGGACCTGCCTCTTTGCCATGAATAACCACAACAGGTGTGCCGAGATCAAAACCGCCCGATATGTGGCCGGAGTACCATTTAATAGTGGTCTTGCTGTTAACGGGCAGTTTGTTACCTAAGAGCGTAATAGCTCCCCAGATAGGCTCTGCCGGGGCATTTTCAAGGACAGTTTTATCCTTAACAATGGGTTCTTCTGACGTGGAAGTACCTTTATCCGGCCCCGGTATTTCCGCTAACCGCTCGGCTGAAGCGTCTTTAGGGTTGCTATCACACTGTCCATCGGCATTGCTTTGAGCTGGTTGACAAGCTAATGCTAGCTCACTGGCAGGGGACTCTTCGAGTTGCTCATCTTGCTCGGTAGCAAAAGTGGGCATACAACAACACAAAAAGAGTGAAATAAAGGATAAGCGAAATGGCATGAAGTTTCCAATTATTAAAAACAGGTGATTATGATCTGCCCGATCGGGCAAGCAAAGATCGATAGTGTAGCAATTTTGAAATGATAATGAAGGTTTTTAGCCATGTCAGGTTAAACCATTATATAGCTATTATTTTTAACTTATGTTTTAGCTATCTGCCCAACAAAGTTGCAGAATGCGAACATGGGCGGATGTCTTTCTTTTTCCAAAGAAAAATTATTGTAATAAGACAAAATTGTTAAACGGTAAAATCGTTTAAGTGCTTTTCGTTTTAGGAAAATTTGCTTTAAAATATTTTTCTGCAACGGTTGTTTTTTATTGCAGTTTTGCTTTTTTTTATTAAATTCTTATGTACAGTATGCAAATATATTTTTGTAAACAGGATTATTTATGCAAAAAACATTATTACGGGGCACATTAAATTTATTGCCTTTGGCTGTGTCGGTATGGTTATTCTGGTCCATTACAGTGGCGCTCGATGACATGGGGCATGCTGTTTTAACCTTAATTGGTTTGGGTCATCAGTGGACGGGCAGCGGTTTTATTCTTATTTTTTGTTTGTTACTGGTGGCCGGCCTTGCCTCCAGCGTGAGCCCAATAATCTGGTTGTATCAAAAGCTTGAGAAACAGATATTACGTTTTCCCTTTTTTAGAACTATTTATACCTCGATCAAGGACTTGGCGTCGCTGGCAGCCAGTGACGAATCAAAAGCCCAAAAACGTCAGACGGTTTTGTTTAAACAAAGCAATGGGACTTTTATTATCGGCTTTGTGACCTCTGAAAGTATTCCTGAGGTAGTGAATGAAGCTTTACCTGAAGATCAATGGGTGCCTGTTTTGATTCAAATGAGTTATCAGGTAGCAGGGATCACTTCACTGGTCAAACGCAGCGATCTTACTTACGTTGACTGGCCTTTTGAAGACGCAATGCGCTTTATGTTAACCGCTGGAATTTCGCCAGCAAAGCAACCATAGCGTTGTAATATATCAACAAAAGTGGATATTAATAATGACTGTCACTCATTTTTCCCAATCCTGTGAAAACAATAAAGTTTTTATATTAAAGGTGTTGAAACCCCTGTTAAAAAATAGACGGCAGGTTACCGAAATAGGCAGCGGCACGGGGCAGCATGCCCGTTACTTTGCCGGGCAGCTTGCCCATATAACCTGGCAAAGCACGGATCGCGCTTTGTGGCTTCCTGACTTGAGTGCCGTAATAAGCGCATTTAATAGTGAAAATCTCCCTGCACCATTACGCTTAGATGTGAGTGAAAAAGCGTGGCCAATTGGACCTTGTGAAGTAATTTTTACCGCCAATACACTGCATATAATGTCATGGAACAATGTTCAACATTTTTTTTCTGGTGTTGCCAATGCCCTTCAAGCAGAGGGGGATTTGTTTATTTACGGGCCTTTTAATTATCACGGGCAATATACCAGTCAAAGTAATAAAGACTTTGACAGGTATTTACAGCGCAAAGATCCCCTCAGTGCGATTCGTGATTTTGAAGCCGTATTAGCATTAGCAGAGCAAGCCGGTCTGCAGCTTGTTAAAGACTATGCCATGCCCGCAAACAACCGTTTATTGCATTTTAAAAAGATCTGCTAGCAAATCCTATCGGTTTCTGTTTAATTTGTGGAAGTGGTATTTCTGCTCTACCTTGGTATTGCGCATATAAAAACACAAAAGCAGGTTGACTGAGTGACAAAAAAGCCCAAACAATTTGTTTGGGCTTTTTTAATATTGATATGATTAAACAAGACTCATCTTTTTGATAAAAATGAGGGTATTACTTGTTACATAATACGTTGGCCCGGTATTGCACCATCATCCGGGTTTAAGATGTGGATCTCTTTTCCGCCAGGGCCTGCTGCTAATACCATCCCTTCCGATAAACCAAACTTCATCTGACGTGGAGCCAGGTTAGCAACCATCACCGTTAGCTTGCCCTCTAACTCTTCGGGTGTATAGGCTGACTTGATACCGGCAAATACTGTGCGTGTTTCGCCGCCTAAATCCAATGTCAGTTTAAGCAGCTTGTTAGCCTTAGGCACTGCTTCCGCTTTGGCAATTAATGCAACGCGCAAGTCTGTTTTAGCAAAGGTATCAAAGTCAATTTCCGGTGCCAGCGGCTCTTTCTCCAATTCTGATTTTGCAGCTTCAAGCTGCGCTGCTGCTTGTTTCGTTTTGGCAGCTTTATCCGCTTCGATACTGTCCTTCGATGCATCCACCATGGCTTCGACATGTTTAGGATCAATGCGCTGGAATAAGGCTTTGAATTTATTGATGCGATGACCGGCAAGGGGCGTTTTAATGATTTCCCAATCCAGGGTTTCCGCCAGGAAATCCTCACTGCGTATTGCCAGTTTTGGCATAATAGGTTTCAGATAAGTCATTAAAATGCGGAATAAGTTGATCCCCATTGAGCAGATATCCTGTACTTCGACTTCGCTGCCTTCCTGTTTGGCTAATGCCCAGGGTGCTTTTTCATCAATGTATTTGTTAGCTATGTCCGCTAATGCCATTATTTCACGTATAGCACGGGCAAAATCACGTTGTTCAAACAGGGCGGCTATGCTTTCCCCCGCATCAATAAATGATTGATATAACTGCGGCTCAGAAACCCTGTTTGATAATTGACCGTCATATTTCTTGGTAATAAAACCCGCTGTACGTGAGGCTAGATTCACTAATTTGTTGACCACATCAGAGTTTACCCTCTGGGTAAAGTCTTCAAGGTTTAAATCTAAATCGTCAATACGACTGGTTAATTTCGCGGCATAATAATAGCGTAAGCACTCAGGATCCAGGTTATCCAGGTAGGTACTGGCTTTAATGAAAGTGCCTTTAGATTTTGACATTTTCGCGCCGTTTACCGTGACATAGCCGTGTACGTTAATAGCCGTTGGTTTACGGAATCCGGCACCTTCTAAAACAGCAGGCCAAAACAGGCTGTGGAAGTTAACAATATCTTTACCGATGAAATGGTATAACTCAGCTGCGCTGTCTTTTTTCCAGTATTCATCAAACTCAAGTCCCTCTGTTTTATCACAGAGGTGTTTAAAGCTGCCCATGTAACCGATAGGTGCGTCTAACCAAACATAGAAATATTTACCCGGTGCATCTGGGATTTCAAAACCAAAGTAAGGCGCATCACGGGTGATATCCCACTGCTTTAAACCGGTTTCAAACCATTCGCCGACTTTATTGGCCATCTCTGTCTGCAGCGCGCCAGATTTAGTCCAGACTTTCAACATATCTTCAAATTGCGGCAGATCGAAAAAGAAATGCTCAGTGTCTTTCATGATTGGCGTGCTGCCGGAAACCGCTGATTTGGGATTAATCATCTCTGTTGGATTGTAGGTTGCGCCGCAGACGTCACAGTTATCCCCGTATTGATCTTCAGCTTTACACTCAGGGCATGTCCCTTTAACAAAACGATCCGGTAAAAACATCTGTTTTTCAGGATCAAATAATTGTGAGATGGTTTTACTGGTAATGTAACCATTTTCACGCAGGGAGATATAAATTTGTGAAGACAGCTCGCGGTTCTCTTCGCTGTGGGTTGTGTGGTAGTGATCAAAGCTAATATTAAAACCTGAAAAATCACTTTCGTGAGAAGATCGAATGTCCGCTATCATCTCGGTCGGTTTAATACCCATCTCTTGTGCTTTAAGCATAATAGGCGTGCCGTGCGCATCATCTGCACAAATAAAATGGATATTATGACCACGTAAACGCTGAAAACGTACCCAGATATCAGCTTGAACATGTTCAAGCATATGGCCGAGATGAATCGGACCATTGGCATAGGGCAGGGCGCAGGTAACAAGGATTTTACGTTGTTGAATTTCCATTTTATTTATTATTCCTGTTGTATTAAATCTAAATTTTAAGGTGGGAGTCTACCCAAAAAAGCCTTAAAATCCCACTGTTAAATGGGCTTGAAAAATCCTTATTTATTTGTGGGTGAAATAACAACAGGTTTTGTTACACTGTTTTACCGTAACCGGAGATTTAGTTGCTTAAATAAGGAGCATTTGTGTTTTTAAATAAAAAAAGTTTGTTAGATAAAGTTACTGCCTGTTTACAGAAAAATGACGCTAGCAATGTAGTCGCTAAATTAAGGGTCAATAAAGCAATCTCAATCGATGAAAAGGGCGCTGTCATAAAAATAAAATTGCCTTTTTATGCGCCTGTCTGGCTGCAAAACCTGCAGCGTGATTGTGCCGTTAAACTTGAAAAGTTATTTAACCAACCGGTTGTTTGGGAGGTTAATCATCAAGTAGTCGCATTACAAAATGACACCACTAAATCTGCTTTGCCCAAGATTAAAAATATCATCGTCGTTGCATCGGGTAAAGGGGGCGTGGGTAAATCGACTGTGAGTGTTAATTTAGCCCTGGCTCTGGCTGAAAATGGCGCCCAGGTGGGTATTCTGGATGCCGATATTTACGGTCCTTCTATTCCGACTATGCTGGGGGTGAAAGGAGCACAACCTGCCACTGCCGATGGTAAATTAATGTTACCGATTGAGGCGCATGGTATTGTTTGTAACAGCATTGGTTTTTTAGTGGCTGAAGAGGATGCAATGATCTGGCGTGGCCCTATGGCCAGCAAAGCTTTGTCGCAAGTGATCAACGAAACTGATTGGCAAGGTCTTGATTATTTAGTGGTCGATATGCCACCAGGCACTGGCGATATTCAGTTGACTATGTCGCAAAATGTGCCCGTGACGGCGGCTGTGGTGGTGACAACACCGCAGGATGTGGCATTAATTGATGCAAAAAAGGGCATTTCCATGTTCAACAAAGTCTCAGTCAATGTCGCTGGGATTATTGAAAACATGAGTCTTTATTCATGCAGTCAGTGCGGTCATCAAGAAGCTATTTTTGGTACAGGTGGTGGCAAAAAACTGGCCGAGCAATTTAATTTACCTTTTTTAGGGGCATTACCCTTACATATAAAATACCGGGAAGACACGGATCAGGGCTTACCAACGGTTATAAAAGGGGAGAGCGAGGTTTTAATCGCACCATTTTTATCCTTAGCTGAAACCTTAGCGATTAATCTTTATCGCGATTTAACCATAGCCTTGCCGGAAATAACCATCACTAATTTAGGTTAAACTTTGTTTTTAAATCTTGTCTTCACATTCCCTTACTTACAGGCAGTTATTACAACTGCCTGTAAGTCGTTTAG
>DATBNI010000564.1:0-12381 GCA_036554425.1 Psychromonas sp. | reverse complement strand
AAGGCCATGAATACAAAACCCAGGTTAGTTTTAAAAATGAGCAGGGACAGCGTTTACAACCTGACGTGATTGTCCAATTACCGCAAAACAAAAATATTATTATTGATTCAAAAGTCTCCTTAGTCGCCTACGAGCGGTTCTTTAATGCCGATGATCCGCAAACCCGAAAAGACGCATTGCAGGCACATGTTCTCTCTGTTCGTCAGCACATTAGGGGCTTAGGAAAAAAAGATTATCAGAATTTGATTGGCAGCAATACCCTGGATTATGTTTTATTATTTGTGGCCGTCGAACCGGCCTTTATCACCGCGCTGGAACAGGATCCAGAGCTGGTTAAGTTAGCACTGGATAACAATGTACTGCTCGCCAGTCCAACCAACTTAATGATTGCGTTGCGTACCATTGATAACCTCTGGCGCTTTGAGCAACAGGAGCATAATGGTCGTTTGATTGCCCAGCAGGCAGGGAAATTATACGATAAATTACGCTTGTTTAGTGAAAATATGCTCGATGTTGGCTCACAGCTTGATAAAGCACAAAACAGTTATGATCGGGCGCTGAAGCAATTCAGTCAGGGTCGGGGTAATCTTATTCAGCAAGCGGAGCAGTTAAAAGAGATGGGTGTCACTGTCACCAAGCCTTTACCTGAAACCTTGCTTGAACGCGCTAATTTAGAAATCCCTGAGGCCCGTAAAAAAACCTTAACGCGCTAAACTAGCGGCGCCAAAAATGACGTGAAAACAACACCACAACAGTCAGTATCTCTAATCGCCCCATTAACATGCCAATGGCTAACACCCATTTGGAAGGATCCGATAAAGCTGAAAAATTTCCGCGCGGACCTATGCTCGGATCCAGGCCGGGTCCAACATTGGAAACCGCAGTGATGGATGCAGACAGAGCAACAAGCGCACTTGAGCCAAACAGTGATAATAACAAGGTTGAGACTGCGATAGTGCCCATATAGGCCAAAATAAAAGCAATTAAAGAGCGTAAAATCTCATCGCTCACGGTACGATTATTATAGCGTTGCGGAAAGATGCCACGGGGGTGAATTAAGATCATTAACTGACGTTGCAGCATACTGGTGGCGATTTGAAAGCGGAATATTTTTATACCGCCAGAGGTAGAGCCGGAACAAGCCCCGGAAAACATCAAACCCCAAAAAACCACAATACTAAAATCTCCCCAGGAAATAAAATCATCGAGTCCAAAACCTGTTGTTGTTACCACGGAAACGACATTAAACAAACTTAATCGAAAGGCGTTAGCCAGAGAGAATTGATCACTGAAGACTAGATAACAGGTTAAGCTTGCGGTAAAGAATAAGACGACTTTAATAAAGCCTAATACTTGAGCATCACGGAAAAGAGAGACTAAACTACGCTGGTTAAAAGCACGTATAAACAATAAAAACGGCAAACCGCCCAAAAACATAAAAATAATGGCATTCCAATGTGCAGCATTGGAAAAATTACCCATTGAACGATCCGAGGTTGAGTACCCCCCCGTCGAGATAGTGGTCATAGCATGATTTATTGCATCGAAACTGCCCATACCGGCAAGACGGTAGCCGACAAAACAGCACAGGCTTAAAAATACGTAGACCAGCAAAATACCGCTCGCGACATTACGTGTTTTAGATTCAGCTTTGTCTGACCAGTCTGAAGATTCTGTTTGGAAGAGGCGCATCCCGCCAACATTCAAAAAGGGTAAAATAGCCACACCCATCACGATAAAACCGACACCGCCTAACCATTGTAAAATTGAGCGCCATAATAGGATACTGGGATGCATAGTATCTAAATTGTTGAGTACTGTACTGCCCGTTGTGGTGATTCCCGACATAGTTTCAAAAAAAGCATTACTGAAATTAATATGCTCTATCAGCACAAAAGGTAAGGCGGCAAAAATACTGGCTAGCACCCAAACCCCGGTCGTTAATAAGAACATCTCCCTTATTCCTAAACGGGATAACTCTTTTTCTTTTCCCATAAAAATAAAAAGAACAGAGGCCAGGTGGGTAATAATAATAGACGACAAAAACTCCATGCCGCCTAAGGTATTATTATAAAAAGCAAAAACCATGGGAGGATACATAAATATTGCCATTTTTGACAATACCAATCCGGTGATAAAGAACAGGGGACGAGTGATCATAGTGCTTACTTAGCTACAAAAAGAACGGGCTGGGTTGAAATAATTTTTCAATATCGCTGATAAACTTTTTATTCACCAGGAATAATATAACGTGGTCATCGGTTTCAACCACGGTATTATCATGGGCGATTAACACTTCATCATTTCTCACTATCGCACCTATACTTGTACCTGGCGGTAATTTAAGCTGGCACAATTCTCTGCCGACGACTTTCGAAGTCATGCTGTCACCGCGGGCAATAATTTCAATGGCTTCAGCAACCCCCTCACGCAAAGAGTAGACGTGCTTCAAATCCGCCTTGCGCACGTGGGTTAACAGGGCGGAAAGTGTCGCCTGCTGCGGAGAAATTGCGATATCCAAAATGCCGCCCTGCACAAGGTCAATATAAGCACTGCGCTGGATCAATACCATGGCTTTCCTTGCCCCCATGCGTTTAGCCAGCATGGCAGACATAATATTGGCTTCATCATCATTGGTCACTGTGATGAACAGGTCGATTTGATCGATATGCTCTTCGGTCAGTAACTCCTGATCCGATGAATCACCGCAAAAGACAATGGTATTTGACAGTGTTTCGGAAAGGTATTCTGCCCGTTTTAAGTTTTTTTCTATTAATTTAACGGAATTGTCTTTTTCCAGGCGTTTAGCTAAACTTTCGCCGATATAACCGCCACCTACAATCATAATACGTTTGTAAGGCTTCTCAAGCTTTTGCATCTCACTCATGATGGCGCGCATATGTTGACTTGCAGAGATAAAAAACACCTCATCATCCGCTTCAATAATAGTGGTGCCCTGCGGACGAATTGCTTTGCCGCGCCTGAAAATAGCCGCTACCCGCGCTTCAGCATTAGGCATGTGCTGCTTTAAGGTAGAAATAGCATTACCGACTAAGGAGCCGCCATAGTAGGCTTTAATCGCCATTAAATTCACTTTACCGTCGGCAAAGTTGGCAACCTGCAGTGCGCCCGGATAATCGATCAGCTGGGTAATGTAATCACTCACTAACTTCTCTGGTGCAATGACATGATCTATTGGGAAAGCAC
The DNA here is from genome assembly GCA_036554425.1 of Psychromonas sp. Lineage (GTDB taxonomy): Bacteria > Pseudomonadota > Gammaproteobacteria > Enterobacterales > Psychromonadaceae > Psychromonas. The sequence continues at coordinate 9,174 of DATBNI010000564.1, read as the reverse complement.
CACTGCCAAATAACTCTTTTTCGAATTGAATGAAACTTTGCGAACGGATACGGGCTATTTTTTTAGGGACATTAAAGAGCGTAAAAGCAATTTGGCAGGCGACCATATTGACTTCGTCAGAATTGGTCACGGCAATTAACATGTCCGCGTCTTCCGCGCCAGCCTCAGCGAGTGTTACCGGGCTGGAGGCGCTTCCCTGAACAACACGTAGATCAAACCTGTCCTGTAATTCTTGTAAATTGTCGGGCGATAAATCAACCACAGTGATATCGTTATTTTCACCAACAAGGTTCTCTGCTAATGAAGCTCCCACCTGCCCTGCGCCTAATATAATAATCTTCATGCGATCTCATTATCCTTCAGTGATCTAATTGATAATACAAGCATCTGCAATGCTTGTATTAGCTGATATTTGCAGGCGCTTTTTAAAGTGTCAGCATTAAGTGATAGATGGGCAGATTTTAAAAAAACAGATTAACAACAGCCACAGAAGTGTCATTTAACTTAGTAGTCAATGAGCAACCCTACATGATTGCTATTTATAATGACTTTTGCAGTTTTGCATAATAAAAACCATCCATCGCATCTTCATTAGGCAATATCTGCCGCCCTTTGCTGTGCATATTATCCTGCACCGCAAGTGGAATTAATGAGGCATCCGGCTTACTTTCTAAAAAGTCTTGAATTTGTAAATCATTTTCATCGGGCAAAATAGAGCAAGTTGCATAGAGTAGCACACCTCCGGGTTTTAATTTATCCCATAACGCATGCAAAATATTCTGCTGTAAGCTCACCAAACCGGCAATATCACTGTCACGGCGTAACCAGCGGATATCCGGATGGCGGCGAATAACGCCGGTTGCACTGCAGGGAGCGTCACAAAGGATACGATCAAATAGCTCCCCCTGCCACCAACTGTCAGGTTGTGATGCATCACCTTGAATAACGGTTGCCTTAAGTTTAAGGCGATCTAAATTCTCTTGCACACGTATTAAACGTTTCTCATCTGCATCCACTGCCACCATCTGTTTTATATTTGCCTGCAACTCCAGAACATGTACCGTTTTACCACCAGGTGCCGCACAAGCGTCTAACACCAGATCGCCCTCTTGTGCATCTAAATAATGCGCCGCCAGCTGTGCTGCGCCATCCTGCACTGAAACCCAGCCCTCGGCAAAACCCGGTAATTTGTAAACATCGGTGGCTTTTTCTAAACGCAGTGCATTTTCATTAAATTCAGTGCTAAAACTGAGCAGTCCGGCATCACTTAACAGCGCCTGGTATTGGTCACGAGTATGATGAAGCGCATTCACCCGCAGCCACATCGGTGCCTGCTGATTATTGTTGTGCATCACCTTCGCGGCCAGGGAGTCACCATAGGCTGACTGTAAACGTTTTACTAACCAGCTTGGATGACAATAAACCAGTGCGGGTTGTTGATCCGCTTTTTCGACCAAACTCTCCTGCTCGCGTAAAAAATTCCGTAACACCCCATTAACCATGCCTTTTAATGCCTGTTTTTTAAGTGCTTTCGCCCCGTTAACTGTTTCTCCAACGGCAGCATGGCTGGGAATTCGGGTATAGAGTAACTGGTAAAAACCGACTAGAATAAGAAAGTGCAGATCGCGCTGCTTACCCTTTAATGCTTTGTCCATCAGAGAGCGGCAGAAAAAATCCAAGCGCGGCAGGGTCCGTAAAACGCCGTAACAAAGGACCTGTAATAAGGCTTTATCTTTAGGGGAAAGATCCTGTTGAGCGGGTGGTAAAACATTAGACAATGATTGTCCCTGCTCTACCACTTGATTCAAAATTTTGGCCGCTAATGCTCTTACATTCATTTAATTAACCTTGCTGTAGTAAAGTACCCTGCGCAAACAATTCACGACGAGAATTTAAAATATCTTGTACCGGCAGCGCTTTTTTCCCCGCCAACTGGAGCACTTCAAGGTTTATAATGCCTTTACCCGTTGCAACTTGAATACCCTTTTTATTCGCCGCAATAATAGTTCCCGCGGGCTGTTCACTCTTATTGTCAACTAAACTTGCCTGATGTACTTTGATTGCTTTATCTTCGAGCATAAAATAACTCACCGGCCAGGGATTAAATGCCCGAATACAGCGTTCAATAAAGTCGGCCTCTTTAGACCAATCAATCAATGCCTCGCTTTTACTCAACTTTTTGGCGTAACTGGCGAATTTCGGATCTTGTTTTTCAGCCTTTAATTCACCCTTAACTAATTTATTAATTGTATCAACTAATACGTCAGGCGCTTGCAGGGCAAGTTTTTCATAGAGCGAAGCGCTGGTTTCATCAAAATCAATCGGACAACTCACTTTAGTCAACATATCACCGGTATCCAGCCCCTCATCCATCTGCATAATAGTGACGCCCGTCTCTGCATCACCCGCCCAAATTGCACGTTGAATGGGTGCAGCGCCCCGCCAGCGAGGCAGCAATGAGCCATGCACATTTAAACAGCCCAAACGCGGTATTTCTAATACCGATGGCGGTAATATTAAACCGTAAGCAACTACTATCATAAGATCGGCATTTAACCCGGCAAGTTGCTCAATACTGTCCGCCTCTTTGAAGTTATCGGGCTGATAGACGGCAATCTGGTGCTGCACAGCAAGCTCTTTGACGGCACTGGCGGTTAATTTTTTCCCGCGTCCTGCCGGGCGATCCGGTTGTGTATAAACGGCAATCACATTATGCTCAGAGTTTATCAATGCACTAAGATGCTTAGCTGCAAAATCAGGCGTGCCGGCAAAAATTATATTTAGTTTTTCCAATAGAAACCTTAAAATAAAAATAATGGATATTTTTTGGTTGTGAGATTACGCTCTATTTGGCTCAAATAATGAGTAAAAAAGAGTATCACCAACCCTATACGTAATGTCGTTGTAATTTTTCCAGTTTTGTTTTGATCCGTTTTTGTTTCAAGGGTGACAGGTAATCAATGAATAATTTTCCATTCAGGTGATCAATTTCATGCTGAATACAAACCGCCAGCAAACCGTCGGCATTTAACACCTGCTGCTTACCTTCAAGATCTAAGTATTCCAAGGTAACAAACTCGGCACGTTTAACCTCAGCATGGGTTTCAGGAACGGAAAGGCAACCTTCTTCCGATACCTCTTCTCCTGAATGTTCGACAATGACCGGATTGATGATCACCATTGGCTGATTGCGCTGCTCCGAAACATCAATCACAACAAGACGTTGATGAAAATTTATTTGCGTGGCAGCAAGACCGACACCGTCTTCGTCATACATGGTTTCAATCATGTTTTCAGCTACTTTTTTAAGTTCTGGCGTGATCTGTTCAACAGGTTTCGCAACTGTTCTTAGTCGTTTATCTGGAAAACATAAGACTTCGAGTAAAGCCATGATATTATCTCGTCCTATTGGTTAATGTTAAAGAGCTCTAATTCTAGTCATTTCCGAATACAAAAAAAAGTTTTATTAGTCATCAGACAAGGATTGTTATGAAATTAAACCTAATTACAGCTTTCTTGATAGGTATTGCGGTTTCTGTTGCTGCTCTCGCCGACACACTTAGCCTAAAGGAGAATCACCCTGAAACCTATCAAGTTGTTAAAGGAGATACATTATGGGATATCTCCGCTCATTTTTTAAATTCTCCCTGGTTATGGCCGCGTTTATGGCAAGCAAATAATCAAATTGAAAATCCCCACCTCATTTATCCCGGTGATCTATTAAGCATAATTTGGGTTGATGGAGAGCCTCGGCTTTCCCGTAAGAGATTAAAAAAATTATCACCAACACCACGCTTACAGGAAAAACATGCGGCAATCCCAACGATTCCGTTAGCTTCCATTTCCCCTTTTTTATCACGGGACCATATCATTGATCCGGCACTATTGGCTGATGCGCCGCGTTTACTCGGTGATGCAAAAGCAACACCGCGTTTCTTTGAGGGCGATATTTTTTATGGGCAGGGCCAATATGATAAAGGCAAGTTGTATGGTGTTTATCGTTTGGCTGAAGACTATCTAGATCCTGTCAGTAAAGAGTTTTTAGGCAAGCACCTGATCTTTATCGGCCACTCGGAAGTCTCTAAAAATCTCAATGTGAGCAGCACAGAACAGGTCACAGCACATGATTTTATCAGCAGTTCAAGGGAAGCTCGTCAGGGTGATTTGATACTGCCCATTCCTGAACATGAAACACTGCCGGCATACTTTTTACCCCTATCGGTTGCAAAAACAACTAAAGGTCAGATTATTGGGGCACTTAACAATGCCAGAGCAATTGCTAAATGGGATATTGTGGTGATCAACAAAGGTCAACGAGATAATATTCAAATAGGCTCGATGTTTTCTATTTTACAGTCCGGTCCTGGGGTTTTAGTTGATAAAACCAGGGTTGTTTATCAGGAGGATGCTTCACACTTTAGCCAAATAGGCAGCCCGGATATAACAATACCCGCGGAGCGTGTGGGTGAACTTTTAGTATTTAAAGTCTATGATAAAGTGAGTATCGCCATGGTAATGCGCAGCTCCGATGTGATGGGGGTAAATTATAAAATACAAGGTCTGGAATTTTAGCCCTTTAATAACATGTGACTATCTGACCAGATTACTATTAGGGTCAGCGAGTCACAAGGCAGGTAACTATTCAATTCAACTTGTTTTCACAACAAAATAATGAACATAATAGTGCTCGCTATTGGATGGTTTTAGATGCCATTCCGGCGCTCCCTAAACGCACCCTATTAAAACTGCTTAGTTACCATTCAATTGAGCAATTATTACAGTTGTCCAGAGATCAACTACAAGCCTATGGATTAAAAGAAACGCAAATAACGGCTTTGCTTAAACCGAATTTAAAATTAATTGAAAGTAATCTGTCCTGGTTAGATAACTCACCAGAAAACCATATCATTTGTTATGACAGCCCAGATTACCCGCCATTATTAAGGGAAATAAGCAGCCCTCCATTGTTACTTTATTTACAAGGTAATATCGATTTATTAAGCACCCCTCAAATTGCCATAGTAGGCAGTCGTAACTGTACTCCCTATGGACAGGAGAAGGCTTCTCAATTTGCACAGCAATTGAGTGCTTCAGGTTTTACCATCACCAGTGGTTTAGCCATTGGTATTGACGGGTTTGCGCATCAGGGAGCAATTAACCAACAGGGTAATACCATTGCTGTCTTGGGCACTGGATTAAATAATATCTATCCCAAGCGCCACATTAAACTCGCACAGCAAATACAAGAAAATGGATTGTTGGTGTCAGAGTTTTGGCCAAACGCAGCCGCACTTCCAGGTAATTTCCCCAGACGCAACCGCATTATTTCAGGTTTAAGTTTAGGCGTATTAGTCATTGAGGCTTCAAAACGCAGTGGATCATTAATTACTGCGCGCTATGCATTGGAACAAAATAGGGATGTTTTTGCCTTACCGGGTTCAATTGATAATACCGAGGCCTGCGGCTGCCATCAACTGATTCAACAGGGTGCAAAACTGGTCATGAATGCCCAGGATATATGTGATGAATTTATCCATTTATGCTTATCCGAGGCAAGCAGCGATGAGAAAACAACAACCCTTGCCGCACCTGACCACCCTCTTTTGAAGCATATTGATTTTCACCTCACTACATTTGAGCAATTATTGGATCGTAGCGGTTGTGATGTCGCGAGCTTACAAAATCAGTTAATAGAACTTGAGATAACTGGTAGAATAACAGTCACAACCCAAGGTTATATAAAGTTAAGCAATTAGATGTGCTTGTCATTTTTTCACCAGTATTAAAAACAAGGTTAAATATGTTTGAAATAATAATGTATCTATTTGAAAGCTATATGCAAATTGATCAAAGCATTGAAATAGATGCGCAGGAAATCACCGATGAATTATTGGAAGAAGGTTTTCAGAAGAGCGATATTTCAAAAGCACTCGCATGGCTTGATAATCTCACCAGATTACATGAGCAGAATCCGCAGAGTAAAACGCAATTAGCAAAAGAAACCTCACATCGGATTTACAGTGCGGCTGAGCAGCACAGATTAGACAGTGATTGTCAGGGTTTTATCTCCTACTTAGATCAAGCTGACATATTAAATACCCACACACGGGAAGTTGTGATTGATTGTGTAATGTCTTTAGATGTTGATGAATTAACACTTCCTGATCTTAAGTGGTTAATATTAATGGTATTATTTAATGATCCCAATAGTGAGGATGCATTTTTACAGCTTGAATCCATGCTACTTGATTTTGAAGATGGATTAATTCATTAAGATGCCAAAGAGCCAAAAAGGTTTACATAGCGATCACCAAAAAAGTAAAGAACTCTGCCCGGAGTGCGGCAGCGAACTGCATATACGTAATAGTAAACAGGGCGCTTTTCTCGGCTGCTCAAACTATCCAGCGTGCCACTATTTACGTCCTTTACATGAAAAAAGTGAGATAAAAAAAGTCCTGCCTGGTACCCGTTGTCCGATTTGCGGACAGGAACAAGTGCTGAAACAAGGTAAGTATGGACTATTTATCGGCTGCAGTGCTTATCCTGAATGCGCGCATACGGAACAACTTTCTGAAAAAAATGAGATAACAGAAGAAAAAGATTTGGTGTCCTGCCCGTCATGTAAAAACGGACACTTAATCAAACGTCAATCTCGATTCGGAAAAACCTTTTATGCCTGTGATAACTACCCAAGTTGCAAATATGCGCTTAATGACAAACCGGTCAATGAATTTTGCCCGGACTGTCACTGGCCAATTTTGATCGAGCGAAAAACAGCCAGCGCATTTCGCATAATATGTCCAAAAAAAGGGTGTGGTTACCGAGGCAAGCCTATATAATCATGGTTTTTACGCTAACTTTTTAACCAACAATCCAAAGAGGAAAGAACCTTGACTAAACCTTTTGTAGCCATCTTAATGGGCTCTGATTCTGATCTACCTGTTATGCAAGGTACTATTGAGATATTAAAATCTTTTGCTATCGATTTTGAAGTTAAAGTAACTTCAGCCCACCGTACTCCAGCCGCGACACATGCATATGTCACCGATGCAGAAAAACGTGGTTGTAAAGTATTTATCTGTGCTGCCGGTCTTGCCGCGCACTTAGCCGGAGCAGTTGCAGGGATAACCACACGACCCATTATTGGTGTGCCAATTGACTGCGGTCCTTTAAACGGCCAGGATGCATTACTGTCAACCGTCATGATGCCTGCCGGCGTACCGGTTGCAACAGTGGCAATTGGCAGTGCAGGCGCAAAAAATGCAGCTTACCTTGCAGCACAAATCCTTGCGGTTGCCGATGATGAGTTAGCAAAACGTGTTAAAGAAAATAGGGCTGAAAATGCGCAAGCAGTCATTGCAAAAGATGCTGCACTACAGCTTAAATTAGCAAAGCTATAACGGATCTGCTACTTTTGTTGAAACAAAGTGAATTAAATAACGCCCTGAAGATACTTCAATCTCAGGGCGTTATTGCTTATCCTACGGAATCGGTTTTTGGTTTGGGGTGCGATCCTGACTGCGAAGCTGCTATTCAAAAAATTCTTTTATTAAAACAACGCCCTGCTCATAAGGGATTAATTTTAATAGCCGCCAGCATTAAACAATTAGAAAAATATGCTGATTTTTCTTTGTTAACCGAAACGCAGCTGACAGCGATAAAAAAAACATGGCCAGGCCCGACCACTTGGATTGTACCTTCCCGAAAAAATCTTTCTAAATTGATAAGTGGTGATTTTAATAGTGTTGCCGTAAGAGTGACTGCTCACCCTGTCGTCCGGCAGATATGCCAGGCATTCGACAAACCAATCATCTCTACCAGCGCCAATTTGTCCGGTTTAGAAGCAGCCCAAAATAGCCAGCAAGTTAATAAGATGTTCAAAGATAATACATTGTTGAACTTAGTGATTGATGCACCTGTTTCTGGCCTATCTACTCCTACACAAATTTTTGATGCATCGACGGGAAAACGGTTACGATAATTAATACCAAACGCATCAAAGATATGATCAGCCTTACTGGTTAAAATCAACCCTATCTGTGTTATGAATTTTATTAAGAACATCCTGTGCTTCACCTCCTTGTGGCCAGCTAAAGCTGTTCAAAATTGTTCCATACAATTTTGTGAAAGGAAAATAACTCCTTTCTGCAACTCATGCCTTGCTAGTGTTAATTTTTCCTGCGCAATTCAATATCACGTTTTTAATACATTTAGTATAGCTGTTTTATGCACGATAAATTTCCACTGGTTATTTTAAAATGTTAAATTATCTGTTATTAACAAATCCCCTACTATTTTGGAGTCCACATGGATAACTATGCCGTCTTTGGCAATCCAATTAAACAAAGTAAATCACCCTTTATTCACACTTTATTTGCACAGCAAACACAAGAAAAGATGGTTTACAGTGCAATTGAACCAGCAAAAAATGATTTTGATGCTGCTTTAAAAGAGTTTTTTTCCAGACAAGGGAAAGGCTGTAATATAACCGCCCCCTTTAAAGAGCAGGCATACCAATACGCGCAACAGCTAACAGAACGGGCAGAATTGGCTGGCGCGGTGAACACCTTAAAATTAACCGATGACGGCATTCTGATCGGAGATAATACCGATGGCGCTGGATTGGTATTGGATCTTAACAACAACAATGTAACTCTTAAAGGGGCTCGTATTTTGTTAATTGGCGCTGGCGGGGCTGCCCGGGGCGTCTGTGGGCCCTTGTTAGCTGAACACCCAAAAGAGCTAATTATCGCGAATCGCACCTACTCAAAAGCGCAAACCCTAACAACAATATTCACAAAATTGGGCAATATATCCGCCTGTGAATTTTCAGCATTATCAGGTGAGTTCGATTTAATCATCAATTCAACCTCAGCGAGTTTGCATGGTGAAGTGCCTTGTATCAGTCCTCAATTGATTCGTCCTGAAACCACAATATACGACATGATGTATAGTGCACAAGCAACCCCCTTTAATGCGTGGGCGAAGCAGCAAGGTGCAAGATTCACCCTTGACGGACTTGGTATGTTAGTTGGACAAGCAGCAGAAAGTTTTGCTATCTGGCGCGGTGTAAAACCCGGTGCAAAAAAAGTGTTGAATGAATTACGTCATCACTTAGCAACTTGATAAATGAACAATAATAATTATTAAAAAAAGGGGGAAATATGCCATCTC
>DATBNI010000411.1:0-2994 GCA_036554425.1 Psychromonas sp. | reverse complement strand
TCAATTAAAAATAGGGACTTAATCAGCCCCTCGAACATGCATCAGGTAAACAGGATAAAACAGAGAAACTTGTCCCTTATTTAACCTCCTAAAAATGATAAATCATAATGCATTATTTTTAATAATCAGCATAACTAGAAGGGCATTTTAAAACCTGGAGGCAATTCCATACCACCAGATAAGCCGCTCATTTTACTTTTATTGACTTCTTCAACACGGCGAACCGCATCATTCATTGCCGCCGCAATAAGATCTTCGAGCATCTCTTTATCGTCTTCCATCAGGCTCGGATCAATTTCAACTTTACGCACATTGTGATTGCCAAACAGTGTGATTTTAACCAAACCTGCACCTGATTCACCAGTCACTTCTGTCTTGGCAATTTCAGCTTGTGCTTTTTTCATATTTTCCTGCATCTCTTGGGCTTTTTTCATTAAGTCACCCATGCCTGCTTTATTAAACATATCTATTCTCTTTTTGATAAAATATAATATCAGATTATAACGGAATGATGCTGTTTTGATAGACCTTTGCGCCGTATTCACTGACAAAAGTTAAGATGTTTTGATCGTTTTGAATAGCCGTTTTTGCATTATTTAAATAGGTTTCATAAATAACAAGTTCCGACTCAAAAGCGGTTAACTTACCAGTGACATGCCCAACTTCAATATACATACTCTTCTGCGCCCCAAAATGCCCTTTTAATTCTGTCTCTAATTGTGTGCATAATTGATGGTTATTGAGTAAGTGTTGTTGTTCAGGTTTTAAGGTCAATACAATTTGCTGCTCAACTATTTTCATTACGCTATTTTTGGCTAATAATTTAACTAAACCTACTAAGTGCATTTTCTGAATAGCTAATGCCCAGGGATCGGTTAATTTATCTTCAACATATTTACTGGGATCAATTTCCGTTCGCTCAATATCTTCATCAATAAAAATATTATCCGACAGTAAAGTAGCACTTTTGTCTATCGGCGCAGCAGCAGTCGCTTCTTTTTCATCCGGCTTATTCTGTGAAGCATTTACCGGCCCGCTGCCTTCACCAATATCAGCACCCATTGTTTGACTGAAATAGTCTTCCGGCTGTTCCTGATAGTCACTGTCCGGTGTAAAGTGATCCTGTTGATAAGATTCAATCGGGATCATTTCCTGCTCGACAAAATCACTCTCTGGCGTTGCCGATATATTATCCGCATCAGCAATGCTTATAACTGCCGGTTGACGATCCGTCTCGCTGTTCATAGTCTCAGCGATGCCGGCACTCTGGTGCTTATCCGCTGGCAACTCTGCTTTTAAATTTTCTTTATTTTCCGCCCTGGGTGCGACAACTGAGGCTGTTTGATCAATGGTTGTCGCCTGGTCCTTTTTTGCCGCTTCCCGTTTTAATCTATGGCTGCGTAACATATTTCTAGAAGAGACCTCAGTAACAGGTGACAATTTTTCATCCCTTGCTGCTGACTGATTTTGCGGGTCTTGTCCCGTTTCAATTTGGGAAGCCGCCAAAGGTGCTGGTGATTTCTGTAAGGGCTGCCCAGTAGGGGAAGCAGACTGAGCTTGATCGGGTCTTCGCGCTACCTGTTGCACTATTTCCTGCGGCTGTTCTATAACAGGAGGTGTTTTTACTGCTGAGATCACTTCAGCTTCGACAGATTCACGAGACGGCGCAATGTGACTCTGCACAGCATCGCTTGGACTTGATTGCTCGTGCAGATTACCAAGTTGCTGCTCATCCAAACTGATATAGTTTGCGGGTTTAAAGGCGAGCAGACGCATCACTGTCATCTCAAAAGCAATTTTACCATTAGGTGCGAAGGGGTAATCTTTATAACCCTGCACGGCAATTTGATAATAAAGCTGCAGCTCTTCAGGGCTTAAACGTTCTGCTAATAATTGCAGGGCAGATTTTTGGGTTATATTTTGTTTAGACTGGATCTGTAATAAGGCAATTTCATGGCACAAACTGGCTAAGGCTTGGTGTAACATGGCAAAATCGGCCCCTAAATGTACAAATTCTTCTATTTTGAGGAAGACTTTTGATACATTTCCGGAAGCAATAAAGTGCAGTAAATAATGCAGATGGTTGCCGTCAATAGTGCCAAGCATTTTTAATACAGCTTGGTATTCAATGTGGCCTGAGCCAAAAGCGAGTGCCTGATCAGTCAAGCTTAAAGCATCCCGCATACTGCCCTCTGCTGCCGAGGCAATAACAGTCAGCGCGGCATGCTCGAAGGTCGCCTGTTCCTGATGGAGGATATAAGCTAATTGTTTTTCAATTTCCTGCGGCAAAATCGCTTTTAAGTGAAATTGTAAACAACGTGATAGAACCGTAATGGGCAATTTTTGCGGATCTGTCGTGGCTAATAAAAACTTCACATATTCAGGCGGCTCTTCTAATGTTTTCAGCAACGCATTAAAACTGTGCTTGGAAAGCATATGCACTTCATCAATAAGATAAACTTTATAACGCCCCTGCGCAGGTTTGTATTGCACATTATCAAGCATTTCACGCGTATCATCGACCTTAGTGCGGGATGCGGCATCTATTTCTAATAAATCAACAAAACGCCCCTGGTCAATCGCCTGGCAATGTACACAGGTGCCGCAGGGTGTTGCCGTAACGCCCTTTTCACAATTCAGGCTTTTGGCCAAAATACGTGCAATAGTGGTTTTGCCGACGCCGCGGGTGCCACTGAACAGATAAGCATGGTGTAATCTGTTTTGCGCCAAACTATTAGATAAAGCGGTCAGCACATGCTGCTGTCCGACAACTTCCTGGAAATTACCTGGTCGCCATTTTCGTGCTAAAACTTGATAACTCACAAAGATTACTCGCCTTCAAATTCGACTAAGGAAAAATGTGGAACATTAAGTGCGTGCAGCTTTTGCGCCCCTTTTAATGCCGGTAATTCGATCACAAAAACTGACTCAATAACAATCCCGCCCGAACGTTGAATTAATTTGATAGAAGCTTCTGCCGTGCCGCCCGTCGCT